>JBIIBI010000164.1:0-2693 GCA_044239485.1 Microbacteriaceae bacterium
AACCGAGTCGATGGTGTGCATGAACGGGATCGGCCCGGTCGACACGGTGTTGTTCGAACGGATGGGCGATCCCTGAGCGCGAAGCTTGGTAACCGAGAGTCCGATGCCGCCCGTTCCCTTCGTGAGCCACATCACATCGCGCGTGGTCTTGGCGATGTGCTCGATGTCGTCCTGCATTTCGAGGACGAAGCAGTTCGCGAGCTGCGGGTACGAGGTGCCCGCGTTGACGAGGGTCGAGCCGGCGGCCAAATATTCGAGCGTCGACATCTTGCGGTAGAAACGCAGTGCGACCTCGGTGGGGTTCGCTTCGTTGAGCGACAAGCCCATGGCGATGCGCATCCAGAAGTACTGTGGGACCTCGAGCGCGTCGCCGTTGCGTCCCTTGACGCCGTAACGGTTGTTGAGCGTGACAACGCCGATGTACTTGAGTAGTGAGTCGTTTGCGGGCTCGAGAGCCGCCGCAAGAACGCCAAAATCGAACATCTCGGTCAGACGTGAATCGAGCAGTCCTTCCTCGACTCCGCGGCGAACATTCGCCTCGAAGTGCTCGGCGTGCAACTTCTTGAGTTCGTCCTTCGACGAGTAGTCACCAAGCACGTTCTTGTAAATGGTCTTCAAGAGCAGGCGGGCGGCAATGGTGTCGAATCCGGGGTAGTCCTTCACGTTTTGAAGGGCAACCTGAATAACGGCTTCGTCGAGTTGCTGCGAGGTGATTCCGTCGAACAGCGTCAATTCGAGCTCGGTGCCAATCTGCGTAACCCAGGCGAGCTTATCCGGGAAGCCCTCGGCCGCGTCTTCGATCGCGAGGTTGATTTTGTTCGCGTCGTAGTTTTCGCGAGTTCCGTTTCGCTTGACAACCGTGATGTTCATCGGATTGTGTCCCTTCAGTGCCTGAAATGTGCCGTCATACGGCTAAACTGTGTCGATTGTGTGATGGAAGTGTCTGGACCTAAAACACTACATCTATGTGTTGCTTTTAGGCAAGAGCCCTATATGTTGTGGCGTGTCGTACACAATTGGGGATAACTTGTCCACGCTCTCCACAGGTTAAGGCGCACCTCGGACGCAGAAAAGGTGCGTATCCCCCGAAAACAAAAACCGCGGTGCGATTGAGCCATAGAGTTGTCAATATGAAGCGTTACGGGCAGTTATTGAGCATCCCGGGTGTCATCCCGGTCGTTCTCGCACAATTACTGGCCCGCTTTCCCGGCGGAATGTTGACCATCGGGTTGCTCATCCACTATCAAAAACAAACGGGGAACTTCACTGTGCCTGGGCTCGCGCTCGCGGCGTTGTCCATCGGCCAGGCGATTTCGATTCCCGTTGCCTCGCGAATGATCAGCAAGTACGGCATTCGCATGGTGCTCGGCACCCTCATCACAATCTGCACCGGCGCGACGTTGGTGGCAGCCCTTGTCGTCCTCGACACGATCCCGACGATTCTTCTCGGTTTCGTTATCGGCGCTTCACTGGCCCCCATCCAGCCCGCCGCCCGCGCCGTGTACCCGTCGATTGTTCCGAAGCGCCAATTGCAGTCGCTGCAGGCGCTCGATGCGAGCGTCCAGGAACTCATCTGGATCGCCGGTCCCGTCATCACTGTTTTTCTCGCAACACAAATCGACTCGACCACTGCCGTTCTCTCCACCATTGTTTTCGGTGCGGGCGGGGGGCTGTGGTTCCTCAGCCGGAAAGAGGTCGGGGCAGCTCAGCTCGAACAATCGACCGGGCGGCTCGGGTCGGTTCTGAAAAATCGGGCGGTCATCATCGGTGTCCTGAGCGGATTCCTCGTTGTCGGTTCCTTCGGCGCGATCGAGGCGGGAACCGTCGCAGCATTCGGCAGTGAAAAGAACTCCATCGCCGGCATCGTTCTCGGGCTGTGGGCAATGTCGTCGCTCATCGCCGGACTCGCGATGGGTCACACCCCGATGGGTCCATGGTCGTTGTCTCGGCGGCTCGGTGTCGTCGCCCTGGGGACCGGGCTCGCGATGTTCACGGTGGATCCGATCCTCCTCACCATCGCGCTGTTCATCTCGGGGTTGGGAGTGGCGCCAGCCATGACCGTTCAATACGCGATTGCAACCGAATCGGTGTCCAAGGGAAACATCCCCGAAAGCCTCGGCTGGCTCGGAACGGGTTGGGTCGGCGGCGCAGCACTCGCGAGCGCCGTAGCCGGTGTGTCCATCGACACGTGGGGCGCCACGGGTGGGTTTGTCATCGCCACGGTCTTCGCTGGGCTGGCCGCTCTCGTCCCCGCTCTGTTCGTCAAATCACTGCCTGATTTGCGCCACCTCGCCGCGCACTAATTATCCGTGAGGCTCCGCGCCCCGCAGCCCAGCAATCTTGGACGAATCTTGGATATCGCCGTTAGGCGAAAGCAGTGAACAGGCGTATCCTCCCGAACATGACGAAAAATAAACTGTTTGCCGTCCTCGCGCTTTCTGCGATTGCCTTGACCGGTTGCTCGTCAATGAGCACCGAACTACCCGCCACTAATATCTCAGGATATGAACCCGGCGCCCCCGCCGTCGGCGGAAGTAACGCTGACCTCGGTTCCGCGGCCGGAATCTCGTCGGTTCGAGACGAATCAATCATCACTACCGCCTATGCCTTTCTGACCGGAGACGATCCCGCAGCAGTCGCCGACGAGGTAGAGAAGCGAAGCAAGGCTGCCCGGGGCAAGATTGACGGACGAT
>JBIIBI010000011.1:0-13427 GCA_044239485.1 Microbacteriaceae bacterium
TTCGGTCGACGCGATGAGCCAATCGTTGCCGGCGATGTCAAATCGGTCCGCCAACTTGTCGATGATGTTCGATTCCTGGTCGCGGCCGAACGCCATGAACGCGTTGTCGGGGATCGGGGTCGGGTCCATCATCTGACCGACGACCTCGGAGAAACCCTTGTCGTCGTGTGCTTTGCCAACCATCGTCGCGGTCACGCCCGTCGCTCGCACACGCAGCCATTCGTCGCGGTCGGCGCTCTGCACTAAAAATCGGGATTGCTCAATCATGTGGACCTTTCGAACACTTCCACGGTAGTGCGTTCAACCGACATCGAACCGCATCTGTCTTTTTCTCGGGATCGAGTCTCTAGAATGTAATCATGAACTCTTCGTCAATCCGAGCCCTTGCCTCCCTCGCCGTCGCCTCCCTCGCCGTGACGGGTGTTACGTCCACCGCCGAGGCGACCGTGACCTATGCCAACAATGGAACGGCCTTCCTTTACGAGCTAGTCGAGGCCCAGTACACCAGCGACGGATCGCATGTTCTCGTGCTGTCGAACGACACATCGCACGCCGTACTGCAGAAGATCGACCCCAGCACCAAGACGGCATTCGACACGCTGTTGTTCACCGCGCCGAACACCGATGGAACCAACGCCTGGTCTGACGCGGTCGACATGGCGGTCGCGGCCGACGGATCGTTTGCCTACGTCCTTTTCAATGATTCGGACCTCGCGCTTGCCAAGGTGAACCTGTCCTCCATGGAGGTCGTTGATTACCGCTCGTTAGCCGGCGAGGTTAGCTCGAGCACCTCGATGCGGTTTGTTTCGCTCGAATCATACGATTCAATCGTGCGCGTCATCGGCAATCTCGGTAGCCAAACCTTTTTCACCGACTCGCTCGGTGCTGATTCCGGAAACACCAGTATTGGGTATGATATCAACCCAGCGTTGACGAACCTGGCGTTCGCCTACGATTCGCGCAACAGTGCCTATGCTTTTTCGGACCTCCGTGATTGTTGCCTGGGAAAGTACGGATTGATGGACAACCTCACGAATTACGGGCCCGCACTTTCCTCTACTTCGGCGTTGTCAGCGATTGCGATCAAAACGAACAACGACGGCGAATGGTTGTTTGCGGGAAACGATCAAGCTGGGGCTGACCGTATTTTCAGGAGCAGCCAATATCTGACCTTCGTAAATGAACCAGCAGAGGAATTTTTCTCGCTTCCGACAAACGTTGACGGAGTCCGCCAAATCGTCGTGAGCGACAACGCGGAGCAACTCGTCGCTCTGTCGAAAGACAAGAAGCTCGTCCGTGTGCCGCTCGGCCGTGGGTGGTTTGCGGGCCTCATCGACGTGATTTCGGTTGCCGATTCTGGAGCCACACTCGGCAGCGACCCGCTGATTGCCGTAAACCCTGATGGCTCAACAGTGACCTACCTCGACGAAAACGACAACATCATCAACTTTACGTTGGCGGACAACGCCCCCACTGTGGCGCAGCCCGTCGAACTCGACTGGTATGTAGACAGCCGAAAGAAGGCGGACCTGGCATGGTCGATTTCGCCGGACCTCGGGGACTCGACGTTCGTGTCGTACACCGTGCAGTGCACCAATGGAAAGACGAATCGCTACAGGAGCATTGCCGTCTTCACTGACAACACTCGCGACATACTGGTGACGCGTAACAAGAAAAAGACCATTAAGTGTCGCGTCCTCGTGACGAATGAAGTCGGCGTGAGTGCCCCGAGCAACGTTGTCAAGGTGACCGCTCAGGGCAAGCGTGGACCCCGCCCCGGTGGCGGACCCATCTAGGTCGAGCTAGCCCCCGACGACCGAGCCGAAATGCGCGGGAAGAGTCCCGCGGTGGACTGAACGTAACTGGTCGATCGCGATCGAGAACTGCCCTTGAACCTCGAGCTCGCCCGATCGTTTGTCCGTGACCCCAACCCGCAAAACGGGAACGTGGCGACCCTCGCAGAGGCCGCGGAACTTGACGTCGTCTTCGCGGGCGACGGAAACGAGGGCACGGGCCTGGGTCTCTGAGAATAGCGCGGCTGTCGAATCAACCCCGTCACGAGAGACGATCTCGTCAATCCAGACGCGGGCGCCGACTCCGAATCGCAAGACGCCGTCGGCAACCGCACGGATGAACCCTCCGGTTCCGAGGTCGACCGCAGAGGTGACGATTCCTTCGTGTGCGGCGGCACCGAGAAGACCGGCAAGGTCTTTTTCCGCGGCGAAATCGACCCGCGGCGGGACTCCACCGAGGTGGTCGTACACGGCACCGGCCCACGCTGACCCGCCCAGCTCGTCCGCCGAGACGCCCAATAGATAAAGGTTCTCGCCGTCGTCTTGCCAACCCGACGGCAGTCGTCGGGCGACGTTGTCGATGGTCCCCAACACCGCGACGACGGGCGTCGGGTGGATCGGAACATCGCCGGTCTGGTTGTAGAACGACACGTTTCCGCCCGTGACGGGGATTCCCAATTCCAGGCAGCCGTCCGCGAGACCCTCCACGGCCCGCGCGAACTGCCACATCACCTCGGGGTTCTCGGGGGAACCGAAATTCAAACAGTCGCTGACGGCGAGGGGCGTTGCGCCGCTCGACGCGACGTTGCGATACGACTCGACGAGGGCGAGTTGTGCACCGACGTAGGGGTCAAGTTGGCAATAACGCCCGTTTGCGTCGGTCGCAAGTGCCACACCGAGCCCACTCACTTCGTCAATTCGGATCATGCCCGCACCGTCGGGGGTGTGAAGCGCTGTGTTCCCCATGACGTAATAGTCGTACTGGTTGGTGATCCAGTCGGTGTCGGCCTCGTTCGGCGACCCGAGAACAGCGAGGAACTGTTTTTTGAGTTCATCACCATCGGTCGCACGAGCGAACTTCGACGGCGAATCCGCCTGCAGCGCCTCGAGCCACGCGGGGTATTCCATCGGACGGTTGTACACCGGACCGTCGATCGCGACTGTTCTCGGGTCGACATCGACGATGGTCTGACCCTTCCATTCGATGATGAGCCGGCCGGTGTCGGTTACTTCTCCGAGAACGCTGGCCTCGACATCCCACTTAGTCGTGACCGCGAGGAATGCGTCAATCTTCTCGGGGCGAACGATTGCCATCATCCGTTCCTGGCTCTCGGACATCAGAATTTCTTCGGCCGTCAGAGTGGGGTCACGCAACAACACGTTGTCGAGCGTGATGAACATCCCGCCGTCCCCATTCGAGGCGAGTTCGCTCGTCGCGCAGGAAATTCCGGCAGCACCGAGGTCCTGGATTCCCTCGACGCAATCGCCCGCGAACAGTTCGAGACAGCATTCGATGAGCACCTTTTCGGCGAACGGGTCGCCGACCTGAACCGCGGGGCGTTTCGTCGGGCCGCCCTCTGCGAATGTGTCGGAGGCGAGAATGGAGGCCCCACCGATTCCGTCGCCACCCGTCCGAGCACCGAACAGAACCACGAGGTTCCCGACCCCCTTCGCGTTCGCGAGGTGCAGGTCTTCGTGACGCAGCGCTCCAACGGCCAGCGCATTGACAAGAGGGTTCGCTTGGTACACCGGGTCAAACCAGGTCTCGCCGCCGATGTTGGGCAGACCGAGGCAGTTCCCATAGAACGAGATGCCGCCCACGACACCGTTCACGACACGACTCGTGTCGGGGTGGTCGATTGCGCCGAAACGCAACGCGTCCATGACGGCCACGGGACGCGCGCCCATCGAAATAATGTCGCGAACGATTCCGCCGATGCCGGTAGCGGCACCCTGGAACGGCTCAATGTAGGACGGGTGGTTGTGGCTCTCGATCTTGAACGTGACCGCCCAGCCCTCACCGATATCGACAACGCCGGCGTTCTCTCCCATTCCGACCATGAGGTTCTTGGTCATTTCGGGCGTGACCTTCTGGCCGAACTGTCGCAAGTGGACCTTTGACGATTTGTACGAGCAGTGTTCCGACCACATGACCGAGTACATGGCTAATTCGCCGCTCGTCGGCCGTCGGCCGAGGATCTCCCGAATCTGTTGATATTCGTCGGGCTTCAACCCGAGCAGGTGGAACGGCTGATCCTTGTCAGGAGTCGCGGCGGCGTTCTCGACGGTGTCGGGAATGTGTTCAGTCACGGTGGCTCCTGGTTACGAAAGAACGGTGGCGGCGAGAACCGACTGGAACATGGCGAGCCCGTCCGTACCGGACGACATCGCGGCGGGCGTATCGGGGCCGAATCCAGGCTCGACGGCGTGTTCGGGGTGCGGCATGAGCCCGACGACGTTGCCGCGAGCGTTTCGAATCCCCGCGATGTCGTTGAGCGATCCGTTGGGGTTGACTTCGAGGTATCGAAATGCGACGAGCCCGTCTCCCTCTAACTGTTTGAGCGTCTCGTCGTCGGCGATGAATCCGCCCTCGCCGTTTTTCAACGGAATGGTGATCTCTTGACCCTGCGTGTAGCCGCTCGTCCAGACGGTGTCGACGTTTTCGACTCGAAGTTTCTGGTCGCGACGAATGAACGTGCCGTGGTCGTTGCGAATGAGCCCGCCGGCAAGAAGGTGCGCCTCGACGAGGGTCTGAAAACCATTGCAGATACCGAGGATGGGCAATCCCTTGTTCGCCGCATCGACGACTTCGCTCATGATGGGCGAGTGAGCGGCAATCGCGCCACAACGCAAATAGTCACCGTACGAGAAACCGCCGGGCAAGACGATGGCATCGACGCCGTGCAAGTCGGGGTCGCCGTGCCATAGCGAAACGGCGTCTCCGCCAGCGAGTTTGATGGCACGCAGTGCGTCGCGGTCGTCGAGCGACCCGGGGAACGTGATGACGCCGACGCGCACGTTAGTCCGCCACGCGAATCGAGATGACGTCTTCGATGACATCGTTCGACAGGACGTCCTTGGCGACCTCGCTGATGTGTTCAAGGAGTTTCGGCGTGACTTCGCCGTCGATCGTGATTTCGAATCTCTTGCCAATGCGCACGTCGGTGATTTCTCCGTCGCCAAAACGCTGCAGAGCGCGTGCGGTGGCCTTGCCGGCGGGGTCGAGCAGGACTTCTTTCGGCATTACCTCGACGATGACCTTCGGCACTCTCACTCCTCGACTCGCGGGTGAATTCTGTCTTCAGTCTATTCGCGCGCATCGCCCCAGACGGGAGCCCTCGCGGTGAATGCAGTTAGGCGGCGGTCGTCAAACGGGAAATGAGTTCACGGTATCGCTCTGCGGTTTGGGCGACGATTTTGTCCGGCAGGACGGGAGGCGTGCCGGTCTTGTTCCAGTTCGCGGACAGCCAGTCACGCACGATCTGCTTGTCAAAGGAATCGAGCCGTTTAGGACCGCCAGCCGAATACGTTGCCGCATCCCAATAACGGCTCGAATCTGACGTGAGGACTTCGTCACACAGGGTGAGCTCGTTGGTGTCGCGATTGCGACCGAATTCAAATTTAGTGTCGGCGAGAATGAGTCCCTTCGCTTCGGCGATCTCGCTCGCTTGGCGGAAGATGGCGAGGCTCGAGTCACGCAGTTCGCACGCGGTCTCTTCGCCAACGAGTTCGACGGTCTGCTCGTAGGAAATGTTCTCGTCGTGTTCCCCGAGTGGCGCTTTGTATGCCGGGGTAAAGATGGGCTCGGGTAAACGGTCCCCGTCGGACATTCCGGCGGGAAGCGCGATTCCACACACTGTTCCGGATTCCTGGTATTCGACCCAACCGCTACCGGCGAGATAACCGCGAACGACGCATTCCACGGGAATCATGTCCAACGTGCACACGACCATCGCGCGATCAGCGACGTCGGCAGGCGCTTCGGCTTCCAGCAAATGGTTGGGGAATTCGGCCAATCGCGCGAACCACCAGCGGGACAGCGCGGTAAGCAACGCGCCCTTGCCCGGGATTCCGGGTTCGAGGACGTGATCGAAGGCTGACACCCGATCGCTCGCGACCAGCAGCATCGAGGGGGATGAATCGAGGCCGGACTCTGTTTCGGGAATGTACAGATCGCGGACTTTTCCGGAATAGACGTGACGCCACCCCGGAATGGTCATTCGGCGACTCGTTCGGCGATGTCGGTGCGGAAGTGCGAACCGTCCAGCGTGATGCGGTCGAGTGCCATATAGACGCGCCGGCGCGCATCGGTGAAATCGGCGCCGCGAGCGATGACGGACAGGACGCGGCCGCCGGTTGAGACGAAGTCGTCTTCGCCTCCGTCTCGGGCGGTCGCCGCATGAGCAATCGACACGCCGGGAACCTCGAGCGCATCGGCCAACCCCAGAATCGGGCGTCCGGTCTCGGGTGACTCGGGGTAGCCCTCACTCGCGAGAACGACGGTCACCGCGACATCATCGGCGAAGACGGGTTCGGGCACCGACGCGAGTCGCCCCGTCGCGGTTGCCAGCAGTAGGTCCGCGAGCGACGACTCAAGAAGTTCGAGAACAACTTGCGTCTCCGGGTCGCCGAATCGCGCGTTGAATTCGATGACGCGAACGCCCTTCGGTGTCACGATGAGCCCGCAGTACAACAGCCCGACGAACGGAGTTCCGCGACGCGACATTTCGCGAATCGTCGGCTGGGCGACGGTCTCAACGATCTCGTCGACAAAGCCTTCCGGCAGCCACGGCAGCGGCGAATACGCGCCCATGCCCCCTGTGTTTGGGCCCTCGTCGTTGTCGAAGGCTCGCTTGTAGTCCTGAGCGGGGGACAGCGGAACGACCGCGTCCCCATCGGAAAGCACAAACAGAGATACCTCTGGACCGTCGAGGAACTCCTCGATGAGCACCGGCCCTTGGTGAATGAAGAATTCGGCGTGATCACGCGCGGCGGTGCGGTCGACCGTCACGATGACGCCCTTACCAGCCGCGAGGCCATCCGCCTTCACGACATAGGGGGCACCGAATTCGTCGAGCGCGGTTTCGACCTCGGCCATGGTCGTTGCCGACATCGATCGACCAGTCGGAACGCGGGCCGCATTCATGATCTCTTTCGCGAACTCTTTCGAGCCCTCGATTTGCGCGGCCGCCTTGTCCGGACCGAACACGGGGACACCAGCCGCACGAAGTGCATCGGCGACACCCGCGACGAGGGGCACCTCTGGGCCAACGATGACAAGTTCGACACCCTGTTCCGAGGCATAGTCGGCGATGAGCGAACCATCGGTCGTGGGGAGCGACACCGTCTCGACCACCGCGGCTATTCCGGCATTCCCGGGGGCGACCACAATCTCGTGAGCGGTCGTGTCACGCAACAGTGCGTTGACAATTGCGTGCTCTCGGGCACCCGACCCAATCACGAGTATCTTCACGAGCCCAAGACTACCGATTGACCCGATTCGGCTTTGGCGATTGACCTAAGCGCGTCCGACACTATAGGATTTTCTCGAAGCTAACCCCTTCACATATCTCCTCAAGAAAGGTTTGCCCATGCGTGTAAACAAATTAAAATCAGTCGTCCTTGCAGCGACGACCATCGCGGTCGCGATGTCGGTTGGATTCGCCGCGCCGGCATCGGCTAGCGGCGCATATCTCACATCAAGCGCACCCACCATCAGCCGAGGCGAAACAATCACCTATAGTACAAATCAGCCCCCTAACGCGTTGATCGCATTACTCATCAACGGTGAGGTTGTTAGTGCGAGCGATGCGATTACTTTTGCGAGCGCGTTTCCGTGGGAAGCGTTTAGCCCATGTGTGACGATTGACGTAACTTTTCGCGTATATGCCGATACCTATGACGGGACCGAAATTGTTGTTTTAGCCTCGGATCCATTCTTAGCCGAGGCCACCGTTGAGTGGATCGGCGACAACACTGTCGACTGTAACGACGCCTGGGGTGCCGGGGACTCTGGTGCGGGGGACTCTGGTGATTCCTCTGAACCGTTGGCCACGACCGGATCGGATGCATCGACTGTGGCTGGACTGACGGGAGCTGCCGGAGTTGTGGCGCTCGCTGCGGCGGTTGCCGTTGCACGCCGTTCACGTCGCGCACAGCGCTAAATCGAACAAACGAAGGGGTCGCGCCGACAAGGTGGCGGCCCCTTTGTCGTCGGTCGTTAACATTGGAATCATGCCTCTTCCCCGAATCGATTCCGAGCGCGGCCGAGCCGCCGTCGCGACGGTTCGAAGCGGCTCCGAGGATCGTGACACCACTGCCGTTGCGGTGAGATTCATCCTGCAAGAATTCGCCCGCATCGCACCGGGTAAATCCGTGGAGGTACGCGTTCCGCCGCACGGCGCAGTCCAAATTGTTGAGGGACTCGGGCACACGCGAGGAACCCCGCCCAACGTCATCGAGCTCGACGCGGCGACGCTCGTGGCTCTCGCGGTCGGTGCCGAAACGTGGGACGCGGCCGTCGATCGCGGTGCTGTCCGGGCGTCGGGAACCCGTGCAACGCTCGCCGAGTTCCTCCCGCTCGCTGTTCTGCGAGAATAGAGCTATGCCGAAAACCGACGTCACTATCCGCCGCGCCCCTCGTATCTGGTCGTTCATGATCACGGGGGCGGTCGTCGGAATCATCGTCGCCGCCGTCATCACGGTGGCAACGCCCGCCGACCCGACTGTGGGCGTGATGCCGACGTTCGGGTTTTTTGCGCTTTTCGGATTCGCCATCGGGCTCATTCTGGGAGGACTCGTTGGAGTGTTCCTCGATTGGGCCACGAAAACGTCACGCGGAGTCGCCGAAATCACGGAAACGAAGGCCCGCGCAACGAAAGCGCGGAAGCTGAAGAACTAGGACGACTGGTTTTCTTCGACCCAGCGCAGGTATTCCGGGGTGACGGTTCCCGTCACATAATCACCCGAGAAGCACGACATTTCGAGCGCGGTTACGCCGCTTCCCTCGAGGATCGCACTCTGCATATCGGCGACCTCTTGATAGATGAGGTGGTCGGCACCTATCTCGGAAGCGATCTCGGGAATCTTGCGACCAGCGGCGACGAGCTCGGCCCGGCTCGGCATGTTGATGCCGTAGACGTGGGGGAAGCGAACCGGCGGTGCCGCGGACGTAAACGTGACCGAGTTTGCGCCAGCGTTTCTCGCCATGTCCACGATCTCGCGCGAGGTCGTGCCGCGCACAATCGAGTCGTCGACGATGAGAACGTTCTTGCCTTTGAACTCGGACGGCATCGCGTTGAGCTTTTGCTTGACGCCCTTTCGGCGTTCTTCCTGGCCCGGCATGATGAACGTTCGGCCGACGTAGCGGTTCTTGTAAAACCCTTCGCGGTATTCGATTCCGAGCTTTCGTGCGACCTGCAGCGCGGCGGGACGCGACGAGTCCGGAATCGGCATGACGACATCAATGTCACCAGCGGGCGCCCACTTCGCAATCGTGTCGGCAAGACGGTCACCGAGACGAAGGCGTGCCTCGTAGACCGAAATGCCATTCATGACCGAGTCGGGTCGCGCAAGGTAAACGTATTCGAACGAGCACGGAATCAGCACGGGGTTTGCGGCGCACTGGCGTGACACCATTTCGCCGTCCTGGGAAATGAAAAGGGCTTCACCGGGCTCGACGTCTCGAACAATTTCGTAGCCGCCGGCCTCGAGGACGAGCGATTCGCTGGCGACGGCCCACTCGGCTCCGACAAGCCCCGCGTTTCGACGGCCCAGAATCAGGGGGCGAATTCCGAACGGGTCGCGGAACGCGAGAAGCCCGTGGCCGGCGATTAGTGCGATGGCGGCGTACGACCCCTCGACACGCTCGTGCAGTCGGGCGACGGCATCAAAGACGTTGTCGGGCGAAAACTTTTCGATGGTTGTGGCCGCCTGCAGTTCGTGCGCGAGTACGTTGACGAGAAGCTCGGTGTCGGAATTGGTGTTGAGGTGACGACGGTCATCCTCGTTGAGTTGTTTGGTCAGTTCCCGCGTGTTCGTGAGGTTTCCGTTGTGAACGAGGATGATCCCGTACGGAGCGTTGACGAAAAACGGTTGAGCCTCCGATTCGCGATTCGCGTTGCCGCGCGTCGCATAGCGAACGTGGCCGAGTCCGACATTTCCCAGCAGGCCGCGCATGTCGCGGGTGCGGAAGGCTTCTCGAACCTGCCCCTTCGCCTTCGCCATGTGGAGAGTCGTGTCTTCACACGTCGCAATTCCGGTGGAGTCCTGCCCGCGATGTTGCAGAAGCGCGAGCGCGTCATAGACCTGCTGATTGACGGCCGTAGATGAGACGATTCCGACGATGCCGCACATGTCGAGAGGGTCTCCTTTGGCTGGGTGTCGATGCCCATCGGCTTTGAGTCAATACTCTCACATCGAGAGGAGGCGAGGTCGATAGAATTGCCCAATGACGGAGTCCAATTCGTATTCCGCCGCCGGTGTTGACACCGAAGCGGGCGATAGGGCCGTCGAACTCATGAAAGCGGCCGTATCGGCCACGCACGGACCCGATATCCTCGGCGGCGTTGGCGGTTTCGCAGGGCTGATTGACGTGTCATTTCTCAAAGACTTTCGTCGGCCGATCCTGGCGACGTCGACCGACGGCGTCGGCACCAAGGTCGCGATCGCTCAAGCCCTCGACGTTCACCACACCATCGGGCATGACCTTGTTGGCATGGTTGTTGACGACATCGTGGTCGTGGGCGCCAAGCCTATGTTCATGACGGACTACATCGCGTGCGGCAAAGTCGTCCCCGAACGCATCGCCGAGATCGTGCGCGGAATCGCCGAGGCGTGTGCCCTGACCGGAACAGCTCTCGTCGGCGGTGAAACGGCCGAACACCCTGGGCTTCTGGGAGAACACGACTACGACGTCGCCGGCGCGGCTGTCGGTGCCGTCGAAGCGGACGAGATGCTCGGAGCCCAGCGCGTTCAGCCTGGCGATGTCGTCATCGCGATGGCGTCGAGCGGTTTGCACTCGAACGGCTATTCGCTCGTTCGGCACATCGTTGCCAACCGCACGCTTGCGTACGACGCGATCGTCCCCGAATTCGACCGTGTCCTCGGTCTGGAATTGCTCGAGCCGACCCGTCTGTACACGACCCCGCTGTTGGACTCGCTCGCCGAGCACCCCGGCGCTATTCACGCGCTCAGCCACGTCACGGGAGGCGGGATCGCCGCGAACCTCGCGCGCGTGTTACCGACCGGAGTGTGGGTCGACCTCGATCGCTCGACCTGGAGCCCGCCGGGCGTCTTCCGGGTACTTGCGGACTGGGCGGGGGATTCACTCGAATCAACCGAAGGCACATGGAACCTAGGAATCGGAATGCTCGCCGTTGTGTCTCACGAATCAGCCAGCACCCTGACCCGCGAATGGACCGCCGTCGGAATCGATTCCTGGGTTGTCGGTCACGTCTCGGATCGCGAGCACTCGTTGGACGGGTATGTCACGGGCGCTAAAGGTGTCGACGGCGGAGCCGTACGACTGGTCGGCACTTACGCCGACTGAACCTCATCCGTTTCGTCGGTTTCGCCATCCTCCGACGCGTCGGCATCGGCGCTGGTCGAATCCGGTGATGCATACTCCGGCCATTTGGCCAGGTCTTCATCGAGACGCGGGTTCACACCCAGCTCCGACTCGAGTTTGGTCAGGTCGGTATCGGGACTGAAATATTTCAGTTCGCGCGCTACCTTTGTGTGCTTCGCTTTTTGACGGCCGCGGCCCATAGTGGACCCCTTTCCCTCGCACATTTCGCCTCACCGGCGATCGTCGTGTCCGGGGCGTCAGACGTTCAGAATATCACGACCCGAGCATCCCGACGATAGAGATATACCCAAGTGCCGCCGCGACAATCCCGACAACCACATGTGACGTCACGACGATCGCTCCGATTCGGATTTCACGCCGCTCGATGTGTTGCGCTGCCGTGACGGTCAGGGTCGAAAAAGTGGTGAGTCCCGCCGCGAAAGCGAGGATGAGTGACGCGATTGTCCAGTCAAGGGCGTTCACTGCGAAGGCCCCGGCGGCGGCGCCGACTACGAGGCTTCCCGCCCCGTTCACGGCGAATAGTCCCCACGACCACACGCCGGGTCGGATGACGACCATTACCCCGAACCGGGCCAGCGCGCCGAGCCCACCCGCCAGGATTTGCGCGAGAACCCACCAGACATCGATCATGTTGCCGCCGCCCGGCGAGCGCCGAGGCGCAGACCCGCAATCGCGCAGACGAGACCCAGGATGATCGATCCGACGGCGTATGACCCCATCACGACGAGCGGACCGACACCGTGGCGAACGATTGGTACCGCGACGTCGAGCGAGATAGCGGACAGGGTGGTGAAGGCTCCGAGAAAACCGGTCGTGACTCCGAGTCGCATCCAGGAGGGCAGAGAAGGCATGCCACGTGCGACGAGGTACCCCAAGGCAAATGAACCGACCAGGTTGATGACCAGCGTCGGATACGGCCACCAATAGTCGTCAATTTGGCCCGCAACGAGTGTGATGCCGATTCGCGCCGCGCTGCCCACAAGTCCGCCGACAAATACGGCCAACACCGACTTCAGTGACGTGTGCACAATCGTCAGCGTACTCGTGTCGGTTCCCGAGAATTTGCCAGTTAGGCTTGTCACACGACGTCGAAGGAGTGCCCGTGTCCGTAGTTCCGCTCTTCAGCCACGATGACTATCGTGGCGAAGTCGTTGAACGGTGGGGCAAGAAGGTCTGGAGCCAATCGTCGTCGTGGTGGAAGCACATCAATGCCATTGGGCGTGAGGAGTTCCTCGCCGAGGGCGTCGCACTCAAGGTCGAGTACTTGGAAGCGAAAGCGGCCGAATTGCCCGTCACGGACGCCTCTGTCGTCGCTCTCGTCCTCCGACACCGCACCTGGATCACACAGGGCTGGGGTGGAATCGAGCCCACCGCGGAACAGTTCATCGGACTCGGCCAAATGTACGTCGCCGACGAGCGCTTCGCTCGTCATTACGGCGGTGTTGAGGGCGCGAGCTATGTTCGCGACGCGATACTCGCCTGGGTTGCCGCGACACAACAGAATTCGGATGCTTCCGACGGAAGCAAACGTGCAACAAAAGGAACAGCATCATGAACCGTCTCGCCATATTCAGCCTCCGGAACCGCGCCCTCATCGCCCTGGTGACGGTCGTCGTCGCGATTTTCGGCGGCATCGCGATGTCGCTCCTCAAACTCGAGCTGATTCCCTCGATCACGTTCCCACAACTTGTTGTTGTCACGAACTACCCGGGCGCATCACCGGTCATCGTCGAAAAGGAAGTTTCGACCCCCATCGAAACCGCGATTCAGGGCGTCAACGGACTCGAGGCGACGACCGCAACGTCCCAGAACGGGCTTTCCCAGATCACCGCGGAGTTTGCGTATGGAACCAGCCTTGAATCGGCCGAGCAAAAAGTTCAAATTGCCATCAACCGGATTTCGAGCCTGCTTCCCGCCGGTGTCGAGCCCCAGGTCATTGCCGGCTCGTTCTCGGACATCCCCGTGCTTCAAATGGCCGTCACGAGTGACCTGACTCCCGATCAACTCAACCAAGCGTTGAAGGACATCGCGGTCAGGGAATTGAC
>JBIIBI010000134.1:0-3381 GCA_044239485.1 Microbacteriaceae bacterium
GTCGGAGAGAGCATCGAATCCGAATCTGTCCTCGTGACACCCGCAACCGTTCCCGATGCGCCGCTTGCCATCACCACCCTGAGGCAGAACGCGGGGGCTGACGTCTCGTGGACCGTTCCGTCGAACGATGGTGGCGACCCCATCGCCAATTATCGAGTGACGGTTCGCTCCGGTAGCGACCAAGCAACCAGTTTCACCGCCTCAGAGTCGCCATGTTTCATCCGAGGGCTCGAGAACGGGAGGACCTACTCCGCCACCGTCAGCGCCATCAACTCTGTCGGCGAGAGCGTCGCGTCAGATCCGGTCGAGGTGATACCCGCGACAGTTCCCGATCCACCAATGTGGTTGCGCGCGGTGCCCGGCGACGGTGGAGCGAATCTCGAGTGGTCTCCAGCGGAGAATGACGGCGGAGACCCCGTAACCCTTTACCGAGTTCGTGTCTGGAACGAGGCCGTCGTCGTCGCAAAATTTGAGACGACCGCTCTGAGTTCCTCTGTAACTGGACTCGCCAACGGAGTTGATTACCGGATTACGGTGACGTCGATCAATTCGGTTGGTGAAGGCATCGTGTCGGAGCCAGCGATGGTGACCCCCGTCTCGCCGCCCGTCGTCGAACCACCGATTGTCGATCCCCCAGTCGTGGACCCACCACCGGCCTTGCGTCCTCCGAGCCCGCCCGTCGCAGTCACCGTGATCAGCGCGTCCCGAAAGAGAATCACGGTTGGCTGGAGAATTGATGATTCTGGCGGAGCGCCCGTGAATGATTTCGTTGTGCACACAAGTCGCTACAAAAACCGAGGTTTCACGGTTTGGCCCGACGGCACCTCGACAATCCAACGGATCGAGTTGCGCAAACCACGACGTGGCGCACTGTATGTCCGTGTGATCGCGGTGAACAGTGGTGGAGAATCTGCACCGTCACAAGTGAAGCGGGTTGCCCGCTGACCGACCTAGCGAATTCCGAGGACAGCGGCCGTGCGTTTGAGTGAGGCGCGTGCGGCCGCTGAATTGGTGGCCAGTGCTTTCCCGTACGAGGGGACCAGGGCTGAAATCTTTGTGCCCCACGCCGACTTCTTCGACGGGAAGCAGGTTGCAAGAACATCGAGCATCGCGGCGACCGCGGTGGAAGCTCCGGGTGACGCACCAAGGAGTCCGGCGATGGATCCGTCGGCGTGGGACACCACTTCGGTACCGAACTTCAGCACACCCCCCTTGTCGGCGTCCTTGGCGATGACTTGAACGCGCTGCCCTGCGGAGTACCCATACCAGTCGGCGGGGTTCGCCTCGGGGAAGTATTCGCGCAACGCGGCCAGGCGCTTTTCCCGCCCAGCAAAAACCTCGGTCGCCAGATATTTGATGAGTCCCAAATTGGTGACCGCGACCGCAAGCATCGGGATGATGTTTCCGAAACGAATTGAACGGGGAAGGTCCCACCACGACCCGGCTTTGAGGAACTTCGGGGTGAATCCGGCGTAGGGCCCGAAAAGCAGGCTGGACTGGCCGTTCACGACACGAGTGTCGAGGTGTGGGACAGACATGGGCGGAGCCCCAACCGCCGCCTTTCCGTAAACCTTTGCGTTGTGTCGGGCGACCACGTCGGGGTTGTCGCATCGATAAAACTGCCCGGAAACGGGGAATCCCGCGAATCCACTGACTTCGGGGATTCCGGCGCGCTGCAAGAGGTTGAGGGCGTGACCGCCCGCTCCGACGAAGACGAACTTTGCGACCACAGTGGACGGAGTGCGCCCGATCTCGTTGCGCACCCGTACGTTCCACAAGCCGTCTTTACGGCGTCGAATCGATCTAACCGAATGATTGACGTGGACCTCGGTCTTCGGACCTGCGATTGAGTTGACGAGAATTCGTGTCAACGCACCGAAGTCGATGTCGGTGCCGTTCTGGAAACGTGTTGCCGCCACTGGCTCTGATTTCGATCGACCCGGCATGACGAGCGGAGCCCACTCGTGAACGACTTTCGGGTCATCCGTGAATTCGGCGCCGGGGAAAAGAGGGTGGTTCTTCAACGCCTCGAAGCGGGCCTTGAGGTACGCGACATTGTCGGACCCCCACACGAATGCCATGTGCGGAACGGGGACGAGAAATGATGACGGGTCGGGAATTGTTCCGTCGTCGACCAGGGCGGACCAGTACTCGCGTGACAGCTGAAATTGTTCGTTGACCTTGATCGCACTGGTCGTCGAGACGCTGCCGTCTGGCATTTCGGGCGTGTAGTTCAATTCACACAAGGCCGAGTGGCCCGTGCCCGCGTTGTTCCAGGGGTCCGTCGATTCGGGGGCGAGGCCGGGCCCGCGTTCGAACAAAGAAATGGTCCAGCCGGGCTCGAGCCGACGAATGAGCGAGCCGAGGGTGGCACTCATGATGCCCCCACCGACGAGAACGACGTCTACAACCTTGGTCACACTGCCATCCTATCCGCGCCAGTAGGCTGATTTGGTGCCCACCGAAACCGTCGCCCCCCGCGCGTTAACCTTCACGGTTATCGGTTTGCTCGCCGGGCTCTTGGCTGGATTCTTCGGTGTCGGCGGCGGTATCATCGTCGTCCCACTGCTGATTCTTTTGCTTCACACCGATCAGCGTCAGGCGTCGATCACGTCATTGGTCGCGATCATTCCGACCTCGCTTGTCGCAGCATCGGCGTTCTTGGCGTCGGGAACCGTGCCATGGGACCAAACGGTGTTCGGACTCATCATCGCGATCGGGTCGACCATCACTGCACCTCTGGGGGCGTGGGCTCTTCGAACCTGGAAAACGACTACAGTTCGGTGGATTTTCATCGTGGTCTTGCTCGTCGCGGCGATTCAGGTCGTCTACGACTTCCCTGACCGCGACAGCCACCTGGAATGGTCGGTCGGGACCGTCATCGTGTTGATTGCGTCCGGAGCGGTGATGGGTTTCGTCGCCGGGTTGTTGGGCGTCGGTGGGGGGTTGTTGATCGTCCCGTTGCTCGTTCTCGGATTCGGCGTCAGCGACCTCACGGCAAAAGCGCTCTCGCTCATAGCGATGTTCCCCGCTGCCGTCTCGGGAACGGTCGGGTCGGCGCGCGCAGGAGTAGTGAATTGGAAAGCGGGAATTTCGCTCGGTATTCCGATGGCCCTAGCGTCCATTGCGGGCGTCTGGCTCGCCACAATCACGCCCGTCGAATGGGCGAGCCCTCTGCTGGCAGGGCTTATGACGTATGCGGTCGTCCAACTGGCAATCCGCACCATCAACTCGATGCGAAAGGGTTAACGCAACCCCTTGCGGTCTGCCACAAGTTCGGCGATTTGAACCGCGTTGAGCGCAGCGCCTTTCCGCAGGTTGTCGTTCGACACGAACAGGACCAGTCCCGTACCGTCGTCGAACGATTGATCCTGGCGGATT
>JBIIBI010000135.1:0-3368 GCA_044239485.1 Microbacteriaceae bacterium
AAGATCACGAAGGGGCACGCAACCGGAAACGACTTCGTGCTCTTCAGCGATCCCGCCGGTGTGATTGACCTGACGGACGCCGAGTGCGCTCTTCTCACCGATGCCCAACCGGGGGAGAGCGCTGACGGCGTGATTCGTGCCGTCCGCTCGGAACATATTCCCGAAGGGCTCGTAATCATCGAGACGGACCCCGACGCCGAGTGGTTCATGGACCACCGGAACCCCGACGGTTCGACCGCAGCGATGTGCGGGAACGCCGTTCGCGTGTTCGTCGCATTTCTGATGACCGAGGGTCTCGTCGACCTCACACACGGCGACCGCATCGCAATCGGTACTCGCGATGGGGTCAAGGACGTCCAAGTCGGCTCGAATGGTGTGTTTCGGGTCGACCTGGGTCGTTGGAGATTGCGAGACGATTCCGCCCAGTTGAAAGTGGTGCTTGATTCATTCACCGTCGAGCCATTCGACCCGCTCGTCGATGACGGGATTGGCCGACTTAATGCGCGCATGAACGACAATGTCACACAGGCAACACATTCGTGGGCAACCGCAGCAGCAGCCGCGGCCCTCGCCACTCGTCACCAATTCGGTCCGGACGCACCCCACAACTGGCGGGTGGACATGCCCGACGGCAGCCTTGGCGTCCAGATGTTCCCGACCGAAGAAGGCGAACATGTGTCGCTCAGTGGAACCGTCGAAATCCTGACGACCACGGTGGTTGAGTTTTAGACCGCGGGCACCCGAAACGCAATTACCCGAAAACCCTTTGCAATCTCGGCCGTCGCCACCTCGGCGTCGGGCCAGCGTTCTCCCAGCCACTTCTGCAAGGACTCAGCGCCGAGGCTCTTCGCCACAACCAGCCACGCCTCGCCGCCCGGATTGAGCCGCGGAATCCAGGTCTCGAGAATCGCGTGTAATTCGGCTTTGCCGACCCGGATGGGCGGGTTCGACCAGATGGTGTCGAATCGCAGGTCGGCGGGGACCTCGTCGGGCAATCCGACCGTCACGTTCGACACCCCGACACGCACCGCGTTGCGTCGCGTCAACTCGAGCGCGCGCTGATTGACATCGATTCCCCACACGGACGATTCCGGTGACCGCAGCGCCGCGGTCAGTGCGAGCGGACCCCAGCCACACCCGATATCCAGAACCGTCCCAATCGGGTCCGGTACCGTCTCGAGCAAAATGCGTGTGCCTGTGTCGAGGTGTTCGGGGCTGAACGTCGAGGCGGCGGTCTCGAGGGTGAACTCGCGGCTGTGGAGGACGACCTGGATCTCGCGCGAGGTCCACTCGCCGTCGCCCGGATTGAAATAGTGGTTCATTACTTGTTGGTGCCGAGGACCTCGGACACGTCGATTCCCGAGACGAGGCAGGTCGACACGAGTGCCCCGACCGCGGCAATCGATGCCTGCATGCGCTCTTGGGTCGCTCCGGCGATGTCGTAATAGATGACCGAGTCGGCGTCAAGCGCTTTTTCGAGAGCAGATTTGAGGTCGGGGCTGGTCGCCAGCTCGGTGGCCTTGTCGTAGGCGACGAGCAATTCGTTTCGAGCCTTGTTGAACGCCGTGGCCACGTCCTCCGTCAGTCCCTCGGGGTCCTTCGCGACCTCGACGATAACGGCGACGGTCTGCAGCATCGCCTGTTGGGCTTCGGACCACACGGTGCACGCCTCTTTGTCACCCGGGTCGGCCGCGGTGGCGCACCCCGACAGGACGAGAGCAGAAGACAGGGCGATGGCGGTGGCGATTCGGCGCATCTGACAAGGTTACCGAGAAAAAAACTTGCCCACGCTAGAATTTCTCAACACCCTCGCGTTTTGATAGCACGATTGGATGATTACATGCCCAGCACCTCGAAGTTGTTTCCCGTGGCGATTATTGCAACGATTGTTGGCGCGTTCGTTAGCGTGATGACCGCCGTGCCAGCCAACGCTGCCGGCCGCATCACCTTCTCAGTAGATGCCCCGACGGTTCAGGGGAGTTTCGTCGAAGGAGTCACCCTTGAAACTTTCGACGCCGGCTGTGTAAATCCGCTTCCATTCGGAAGTTTCACGGGCGATTGCTATTCCAGTTATGCAAATGATTATGCGGGCGCATCGACGACGTCGAGCGCGCCAACCACTGGAGGAACCGGAACGGGGTTTGCGATAATCCCCTCGGGAGGAACGGCGACTTTCGACTTGGACGCTCCTGCGCGCTATCTCGGTTTCCACTGGGAGGCGGGTAACGAATTCGACCGAGTTCGCCTCTACTCGGGCAACACTCTTCTTGCCGATTTCCCTTTCGAAACGCTGATGGAAGCACTTCAAGCGACCGAACTTGAGTCCGCGGATGGCGGGACGACCTATACCGTTGCCGAATACTTCGGCAACCCGGTGACCGGCGGGCAGGGTCATGAGCCCTACGCTTACATCCACATCGTCACCTCGGAGGGTTTGACCTTCGATCGCATCGATTTCGCCGAGGATGCCGGGAGCCCTGGCCAGTTCGAATTTGACAACATGGCGGTGTTGTTTGCCGATGACGACTCAATCACGGACTCGACCTTCGATGACGTCGTCGATGTGGTGTCGGTCAACATTCCGTCATCAGGGGACAAACTCGCAACAACCGGCCCGGGATTGCCAGGCGGGGTGCTCTTCGCGTCGCTCGGGATCCTCGTTCTCGCCGCCGCCCTGCGTCGACGACCCGCTGGCAACCAACTGGAAAAGTAGAGCGCTAGTACGCTCGAAGCATGACCCAGCCTCGTCGCGTACTTGTCACCGGTGCATCCAGCGGAATCGGAGCCGCGACCGCGCGCTTGCTCGCGTCCCGCGGTTTCGAGGTCGTCGCCGTTGCGCGTCGCCTCGACCGGCTCGAGGCCCTCACGACCCAGCCCGGCATAGCAGTCCACCAACTTGACGTCACCGACTTCGCTGCAATCAAGACCCTCGCCGCCGAACTCGCACCGACCGGCATCGACGCCCTCGTCAACATCGCGGGCGGAGCAACCGACGCCGCCCTCATCGAAAACGCCGACCCCGATTCGTGGCGTGCGATGTTCGAGGTCAACGTTCTCGGTGTCCAGCAGATGATCGCGCACTTCCTGCCTCTGCTGCGCGACGCGGCCCGCGCGCACGGATCGGCGGACATCCTCACTATTACGTCGACTGCCGGTCGCACGCCCTACGAAACCGGTGGTGGGTACAACGCCGCCAAGTACGGAGCGACGGCCCTCATGGGAGTCCTGCGCCTCGAACTCGCGGGCGAGCCGATTCGCGTCATCGAGATCGCGCCCGGCATGGTCAAGACCGAGGAGTTCGCGCTCGGTCGTTTCGGTGGCGACACCGCCCGGGTCGAAGCGCTCTACAAGGACGTCGAGAACCCGCT
>JBIIBI010000136.1:0-3364 GCA_044239485.1 Microbacteriaceae bacterium
AGACGCTCTCACGATCGAACTCGCAGCCGAGGCGGGTGCGGACACCTTTGTCGCGGGTTCGGCCGTTTACGGTACCGATAACCCATCAATGGCCATCGAGAATCTCCGTAGGATTGCTCGAGAACAGTCACAACACTAGGAGCAACATGAATAAGCCCGAAATTGAGCCCACGCTTGGGCCGGAACCCACCGAGCTCGTCATCGAAGACCTCACGGTTGGCGACGGCGACGAGGCGACGCCCGGCGGTAATGTCGAAGTCCATTATCTCGGTGTGACGTTTGAGGGCGAAGAGTTCGACGCGTCATGGAACCGTGGCGAAAGCATCGAATTCCCGCTGAACGGTCTGATTCGCGGTTGGCAGGAGGGAATCCCGGGAATGAAGGTGGGCGGGCGCAGGAAACTCATTTGTCCTCCGATGTGGGCGTACGGCCCTGCCGGCGGTGGTCATCGTTTATCCGGCCAGACCCTGGTTTTCGTGATTGATCTGCTCGCGGTTCGCTAGCCGTTCACACGCTCGATTCCAACACTGAGCTTTAGGTCCCCGTTCACCCAGTTCTGACGACAAAGGGCGTGAAAGCATGACAACGACACGTGCCGAATTCGACCGTGCCGCGGCTGCCGGTCCTGTCGTCACGGTCATCCGTTCGGTGTTCGTCGATTCCGTCTCTCCTGTGGCTCTGTATTCGCACCTCACGGACGGGCGCCCTGGCACCTTCCTCCTCGAATCAGCCGAACAGGGCGGCATCTGGTCCCGTTACTCGTTTGTCGGACTATCGGCGTGGGGTTGTCTTACCGAGCTCGGCAACCAATCGGTGTGGCTCGATAGCGGGTTGTCCGAAGAGCAAGCCTTCGGAGGAACCGTACCGCCACGCCGACTCGATGCGCTCGATGCGCTGTATGCACGGTGGGCGTCACCAGCCCCGACTGAACTGCCACCGTTGACGAGCGGACTGGTCGGATATTTGGGCTGGGACACCATTAGAGAGATCGAGAATTTACCCAACGCTCCAGCGGACGAATCGGGAGTCCCAGGACAATCCCTCTTGTTTGTTCGAGACCTGCTGGTGTTCGACCACCGGACGTTGCTGTTGCACGTTGCAACCGCCGTTCTTGCGACGGACGACCTCGATGAGCTATGGAATTCCGCGCAGGCGCGCTTAGACGACATCACGGCAAGCCTCAGAACCGCGGTGTCGCTCGCGCCACTGGCGCCACCCGAAACGGTGACTCCGAATCCGACCTATCGGACCGAGTCGCAGACGTTCCTCGATTCGGTGTTGACGTCTCAGGACTTTATCCATGAGGGTGACGTCTTCCAGGTCGTCATCTCGCAGCGTTTCGACACCGACGTAACGGCCACCAGCACGGATGTCTATCGGATGTTGCGGGCACTGAATCCATCACCCTACATGTACCTTCTTAACCTCGAAAGCGCCGAGGGGAAACCGTTCGCGGTGGTGGGTTCGTCACCCGAGGCTCTCGTCAAAGTGGCCAATGGCCGTGTGTTCAGCCACCCGATTGCGGGCAGCCGACCGCGCGGAGAGACGCCCGAACGAGATGCTCAATTGGCCGAGGGATTGCTGGCCGATGTTAAGGAACGCGCGGAACACTTGATGCTCGTCGATTTGGCCCGCAATGATCTCTCACGCGTCTGCATTCCGGGAACAGTCGAAGTCACCGAGTTCATGAACGTCGAACGTTTCTCGCACATCATGCACCTGGTATCCAGTGTCGAAGGCGACCTCGCGCCGGGATCAACCCCGATCGATGTCTTTCGAGCGACTTTCCCTGCTGGCACGCTGTCCGGGGCCCCGAAACCACGAGCGCTCGAGATCATCGACGAGTTGGAACCCGCTGGTCGCGGTGTCTACGGGGGAGTGGTTGGCTACATCGGTTTCGGCGGGGACTCGGATCTGGCGATTGCCATTCGAACAGCGGTAATCGTAGACGGTATCGCATCGGTGCAGGCTGGCGCTGGTATTGTCGCGGACTCAGTTCCACAGAGCGAGTACGACGAGACGGTCAACAAAGCGGCTGCCCCGCTCCGGGCTATCGCCGCGGCGAACGCCCTGCGCCCCGCGCTAGACTGAATCCCAGGAGGAACGACATGAACGACGCGCACGATCCCGGACACGGCTCTTCTCCCGCTGCCTGGACCGGAGTAACCATTATGCTCATTGGTGCCACCGCGGGGACTCTGTTCTTCTGGCTCGACCAGCCCCTTCTCGTTTGGGCAAGTTCTTCACTTCTAGTCGTGGGTCCCATCGTCGGAACACTCATGGCGAAGGCCGGCTACGGCGTCGGCGGTTCAAAGACCAAGGCTCCGCACTAGCCGTGCTGGACGCCTTGACTGCTGGTGCGCTCGAGGACGCAGCGACTCGGCGTGAAAGTGTTTCCTATGCCGAGATTGAGCGTCGGGCTCTTCGGAGGCACGAGCCGATCGACGCGTATCAGTTGCTCGCCCCGACGCACCACGTTCGACTAATTGCCGAGATCAAGCGGGCGAGTCCGTCGAAGGGTGAACTCGCTGCGATCGATGATGCCCCCGCCCTCGCCGAGTCGTATGTCGAGGGCGGCGCGGATGCGATCTCGGTGTTGACCGAGGAGCGGCGTTTCGGTGGAACTCTGCGCGACCTCGAAGACGTTCGAGAGCGTGTCTCGGTGCCGCTGTTGCGCAAGGATTTCATCTCTGAGGAATACCAAATTCTCGAAGCCCGAGCGGCCGGGGCCGACATCGTCCTGTTGATCGTT
The DNA here is from genome assembly GCA_044239485.1 of Microbacteriaceae bacterium. Classification (GTDB taxonomy): domain Bacteria; phylum Actinomycetota; class Actinomycetes; order Actinomycetales; family Microbacteriaceae; genus MWH-TA3. The sequence goes on from JBIIBI010000136.1 coordinate 2,753, forward strand.
GCTGCTCTCGACCGGTCTGCTCTCGCACGACTGCACGAGTTTTCCCGTCAATTGGCCCTCACTGTCCTCGTCGAAACGCACTCGGCCGATGAAGTCCGCGAGGCGGCCGACATTGGTGCAGGGCTGATCGGTGTCAATGCTCGAAATCTCTCTACCTTCGAACTCGACCGAACCCTTTTTGGAACAGTCCGAGACCTAATCCCCGCAGACGCCATCGCGGTCGCGGAATCTGCAGTAGACAACGTCAACGATGTCAAGGCATACCGGTCCGCTGGTGCTGACGTCGTCTTGGTCGGAGAAGCACTTGTCACGTCGGGTAATGCCCGCGCGGTCGTCGAACAATTCCGTGAGGTGAGCTGATGTCCCTAAAGGCTGAACTAGGCCCGTACTTCGGAGAATACGGTGGTCGTTTCGTTCCTGAGTCGCTCATTGCTGCGCTCGACGAACTCGACGCCGCCTATACCGCCGCCAAGACCGACGCAGTGTTTCAGGCGGAACTCGCGGAATTGCATCGCACCTACACTGGTCGCCCGTCCATCATCACCGAAGCCCATCGTTTCGCAGCACTTGCGGGCGGAGCACGAATATTGCTCAAGCGCGAAGACCTTAACC
>JBIIBI010000137.1:0-3358 GCA_044239485.1 Microbacteriaceae bacterium
TGACGAAGAAGTTCGGTCAGTCGTGCACCGCGCGCAAGCTGACGGCGGCTCGTCGCGTCGAGGTCCGACGCGAACATCGCGAACGCTTCGAGCGAGCGGTACTGCGCGAGCTCGAGCTTCAACGTTCCCGACACCTTCTTGATCGACTTGACCTGAGCGTCACCACCGACACGCGACACCGAGATTCCGACGTCGACGGCGGGGCGCTGGTTGGCGTTGAACAGGTCGGACTGAAGGAAGATCTGTCCGTCCGTGATCGAGATGACGTTGGTCGGGATGTAGGCCGAGACGTCATTCGCTTTGGTTTCGATGATGGGAAGACCCGTCATCGAACCGGCACCGAGTGCGTCGGACAGCTTTGCACAACGCTCGAGCAGACGCGAGTGTAGGTAGAACACGTCACCGGGGTAGGCCTCACGTCCCGGCGGACGACGAAGCAGCAGCGACACCGCACGGTAGGCCTCGGCCTGCTTGGAGAGGTCATCGAAAATGATGAGGACGTGTTTGCCGGCGTACATCCAGTGCTGACCGATAGCCGAACCGGTGTACGGCGCGAGGTACTTGAATCCGGCTGGGTCCGAGGCGGGAGCGGCAACGATGGTCGTGTACGCCATTGCTCCGGCTTCTTCGAGCGCGCCCTTCACAGCAGCAATCGTCGAACCCTTCTGGCCGATGGCGACATAGATGCAGCGAACCTGCTTGTTTGTATCGCCCGATTCCCAGTTGGCTTTCTGGTTGATGATGGTGTCGACCGCGATGGCTGTCTTGCCGGTCTGGCGGTCACCGATGATCAGCTGACGCTGTCCACGACCGACGGGAATCATGGCGTCAATCGCCTTGATTCCGGTCTGCAGTGGCTCGTGGACCGACTTTCGCGCCATAACGCCAGGAGCCTGGAGTTCGAGTGCGCGACGGCCTTCGGTTTTGATGGTGCCGAGACCGTCGATCGGGTTACCGAGCGGGTCGATCACGCGGCCGAGATATCCCTCGCCAACGGGAACCGAGAGGACCTCGCCTGTCCGAGTAACTTCTTGGCCGGCCTGAACTCCCGAGAACTCTCCGAGGACGACGACACCGATGGAGTCCTCGTCGAGGTTCAGGGCGAGACCGAGGGTTCCGTCTGCGAACTTAATGAGTTCGTTCGCCATGACGCCGGGGAGTCCGTCGACGTGTGCGATTCCGTCACCCGCGTCGATGACGTGCCCGACCTCTTTGGCGCTCGACTTCGACGGCTCGTACGATTTCGCGAAGTCGCCCAGTGCCTTGCGGATGTCATCCGGGTTGATTTTCAGTTCAGCCATTGTTGTTTCCCTTTGTGTGGCGGTTAGCCCGCGAGTTTCGAGGAGAGTTCTGTGAGGCGCGAACGGATGCTCGCGTCAATGGTGTCGTTTCCGACCTGGACAGTGAAGCCACCGACGATCGAGTCGTCGATGATTTCATCGATGTGGTGGTCTCGTCCGAATCGTGTGCGAAGCACGGTCGAGATTCGTTCGCGCTGCGACGAGTCGAGCGGGTGTGCGACGGTCACAATTGCGACCCCGCGACCCTGCTGGTCGGCAGCGATGTTCTGGGCTTCGGCGAGCAGTGCACGGATACGTCGACCGCGAGGCTGGCTCACGAGGTGGCGCACGATTTCTGTCGTCGCGTCGCTTGCGCCTTTGAGCACGGCGCCAGCAAGAGACCGCTTTGCTTCCGCCCCGCCCCGCTTGGCGCTCAGCGCCAATTCGAGTTCGGGGTTAGCGGCAACGGCTTGCGCGATGGTGAAGAGTTCTGATTCGATCGCGTCCGAGGAACCCGCGGCGATGACGCGAATTCCGATTTCTTCGATACCGGCCAACATCTCGTCGGCGGACGACCAGCGCACACCGACGATGTTGTGTAGAAGAGTGGTTGCGGTTGCGTCGAGTTTTCCGACGACACCGTCGACCAGTGCGGCTTTAGCCTTAGCGTCCGCAACGGGGTTTGCCAGTGCAGCACGCAACGCCGGGGTTTCCCCAATGGCGCGACCAACGGACAGAATCGCGGCGCCTGCCGCAACACTCAATCCGCTCGCCTTCGCGACCGCAGCTTTCGCCGAAGCCAGCGCAACGCGTGATGCACTTCCCATTACTTGCTCTTCTCGTTCTTTTCGACGTCCGCGAGGTAGCGATCGACAACAGCGGAGGACGCCTTGGCGTCTTTCACTTGTTCACCGATAACCCGACCCGCGAGTTCGAGAGCGAGCTGACCGACCTCGGAACGAAGCGATTGGATCGCAGCGAGGCGTTCCGCTTCGATTTGCTGTTGCGCTTTGGCGGTGATCGCCTCGGCTGCATCCGATGCCTGGTCCTTCAGCTCGGCGAGAATGAGTGCACCCTCGGCGCGAGCCTTTTCTTTGATATCAGCAGCTTCGGCTCGTGCTTCCTGGAGAAGGGCGTTGTACTTTTCGAGTGCCACCGCCGCTTCCTGCTGAGCCGATTCGGCGAGAGCGATTCCACCTTCGATTTTCTCCGCGCGAGCATCGAGCGTCTTTTGCATATTCGGGAGGATGACCTTCCAGAACATGAACAGGACGATCGCAAACGGAATGATCGACCAGACGATGTCATAAATCGCCGGGATGAGCGGGTTCGGGACCGATTCAGTCGATTCCGACGCCCACACGAATGCGTGCAGCATGTCGATTCCTTATCGTGACTAGACGAAGATGAAGCCGGTTGCGATACCGACGAAGGCGAGTGCCTCGGTGAACGCGATACCGATGTACATGAGGACCGTGAGGCGGCCCTGTAGTTCGGGCTGACGTGCAACCGACTCGATCGTCTTTCCGACGACGATACCCACGCCAATTGCGGGGCCGATGGCTGCGAGACCGTAGCCGACGGTTGCGATGTTTCCCGTGATCTCTGCGAGAACCATGGTGTTTCCTTCCGTTGTGACCCGGATGGGTCGTTGTGGTTAGTGTTCTTCCGCCAGCGCGAGCTGGAGGTAGACAGCGGTCAAGAGTGTGAAAACGTAAGCCTGAAGTACAGCGACCAAGATTTCAAAGAGTGAAAAAGCGATGCCGAACGCGAGCGTTCCCGCACCACCAACATATCCGTACCACTGACCGACGCCGAGGACGAAAAAGTGTGTCGCCGAGAAAAGCAAGACGAGAAGAAGGTGGCCGACGATCATGTTCATGAGGAGTCGGAGCGTGAGCGTGACGGGACGCAAGACGAAGGTCGAGAGCAATTCGATCGGTGTGACGACTATATAGAACGCCTTCGGGACACCCGATGGGAAGAGCGAGTTCTTGAGGAACGCTCCGGGGTGTTTTTTCAGTCCGGCGTAGATGAACGTGAAGTACGACACGACCGCGAGCACAAGGGGAATTCCG
>JBIIBI010000138.1:0-3343 GCA_044239485.1 Microbacteriaceae bacterium
TCGAGAGCTTTGATGATCTGCTCGTTGATCCGATGGGTGTCGAACGGGTCGGTCCCATCGTTGTGATCGATGATTCGTTCAATCAAATCAGGGGCAACCTGGGCGAGATAATCCGAGATAACGGCCTTGGCTTCGTCACCGTGGATGATGATGTTCTGGAAATCTTCGTTGAACACGTCACGGATGATTTTGACGAGAAGGTCGGGTTCCGAGTGCAACAACACTGGGGCGTTACCCTTTTCTGCCTTCTTTTGAATCGCATCCCACTGAGAGGTAAGGCGCTGCACATCAAGCGTCAGCTGTTCTTCGGTCGCACCTTCGGCGGCGGTGCGCACGATGACGCCCGCGTTTTCCGGAAGGACCTCGGCAAGAATCTTCTTGAGACGCGTGCGCTCAGAGTCAGGCAACTTACGAGAAATTCCGTTGATCGAGCCGCTCGGAACATAGACGACGTATCGACCAGGGAGGCTGACCTGACTGGTCAATCGGGCACCCTTGTGACCGACCGGGTCTTTCGTGACCTGCACGAGGATCGGGTCGCCTGATTTCAGAGCGGTTTCGATGCGCCGCGGTTGGTTGGCGTTGTCTTCGGTCGCGGTGGCGTCCCAGTCGACTTCACCCGAATACAGCACCGCGTTGCGGCCGCGGCCGATGTCGACGAACGCTGCTTCCATCGAGGGCAACACGTTCTGCACCTTGCCGATGTAGACGTTTCCGATGATGCTCGACTCGGTGGAACGCGCGACATAGTGCTCGACGAGGACGTTGTCCTCGAGAACGCCGATCTGGATGCGACCGTCCTTGCTGCGAACGACCATCTTGCGGTCAACGCTCTCGCGACGAGCGAGGAATTCCGTTTCCGTGACGACCGGACGGCGACGCCCAACGTCACGCGAATCTCGGCGACGCTGGCGCTTGGCTTCGATCCTCGTCGATCCGCGGATACGCTGCGGTTCGGTGATTTGCTCTGGTTCGATGTAAACGCGTTCGACACGCTCTGATCGCTCCACGCGGTTCCCGCGCGTACGTCGACGAACCGACGGGCCTTCGTCGTCCATCGGGCGACCGGAACGAATCGGGATGTACTCGGGCGCCGGCGGACGGAACACGAGTTGCATCGGGTTGTCGAGAACAATCGGCTCGAAGGCTGGTTTCGCTTCGACGGCAGCATCGGGCTCGACCGCTGGCGACTCGTCGGTGGCGACGGCCTCGACCGCATCAACTACTGCAGGCGTTTCCGCAACCGGAGTCGCGCGCGTTTCGGGAGCCGTAAACGGCGACGAGACGTACTCGTTCGGATCAAAATCTGTGTTTTTCACCATTTTCAGGTGCACCTCTCGGTGATTTCTTTCGAAATCTCATTCTGTGAAGCAGTGCTTCAAATCTGTTGTGTGATCGCATCGAGTGACGCAATCCGCGTACTGTCACTACGCGCGGAACTGACTATCCGCTCAAATCTTTCGATTTCTAGCCCGGCATGTCCGGAAAAGTCCTGCGCGATGAACGCGCACCCTCAGTATAGCCCGAATGACGAGCCGCCGACGCGCGAACACGGTCAAAGGGGCGATAATGGAAAGGTGAACCCCACCTTCCGCGGCCGATATGCTTTCGGCGCGTTCATCCTCTTTTTCGGGTTGATTTCGGCGTGGGCCGCGCTGACGCTCTCGACCGAGGGGTATTACCTCTTGAAGGACGGCACGCCACCGTCGTGCAACATCAACCCCTTCTTCAGCTGCGGAAACGTCATGCAATCCGACGAGGCGCGAGCCTTCTTCGGGGTCCCCAACTATTTCTGGGGACTGATCGGCTGGGGTGTCGTCTCGGCAACCGGTGCTGGCGTGCTGGCGGGTGCGACCTACGCGCGCTGGTACTGGCGCGCATTCGCCGTCGGAATGTTCGTCGCGTGGTTCTTCCTGATGTGGTTGTTCGTCGCCGCTGTTTATCACATCGGTTTCCTGTGTCTCTACTGCATGATCACCTGGGCGACTCAATCGATCATGTTGTGGATCGTGCTGCCGTGGCTTCTGCGCGAGAAACTTCTGTTTGACAGCGAAAAGCTGTCGCGCATCGGCGCCGCGATTCTGCCCTACTCGTGGTTGCTGGCCTTAGCGAACATCGCCGGAATCGGGCTCGCGATTATCGCGCAGTTCCCGTTGCTTGTCCCGATGCTTCTGACTGGGTACTAGAACCAGAGCGCGAGTTCACGGGCCGCTGACTCTTCAGAGTCACTGCCGTGGACGAGGTTCTTTTGAACCTTGAGCCCCCAGTCGCGGGCGAGGTCGCCCCGAATCGAGCCAGGTGCGGCGAGCGTCGGGTCGGTGGTGCCGGCGAGAGTGCGGAAGCCTTCGATCACACGATGTCCTCGAACCTTGGCGGCGACGACGGGCCCGCTCGACATGAACTCGATGAGAGGCTCGAAAAAGGGCTTGCCCTCGTGCTCTGCGTAGTGCGCCGACAACAACGCACGGTCGGGGGTGAGCATGCGCAGTTCGGCGATTTCGTAACCCTTCGCCTCGATGCGGCGAAGGATCTCTCCGACGAGGTTACGTTCGGTTCCGTCCGGCTTGATAAGGACGAGGGTGTCCTGAAGTTCGGTCATTGTTGTTCCTTTCGACGGTCAAGTTGTTGTCCCTTGACGAGGCAGTAGGTGAAAAAGATGATGCACACGAGCCAGGCCAAGCCCCACATCGGTTCGGTGACCACGGGCAGTGCCAACAGAGCTTGCGACGTGTAAACAATCGGGTGGAGTCCACGGCGCAGTGTCGCTTGCGCCAGCACGAGCATGGCGATCAAAAGGACCGCACTTACGAGAACCTCGAGCCACTGCTGCTTGTGCAGCCCCGCCATCGCAATCGCACCGAAAACGATGGTGGCCATCTCGACACCAAACGCGACGCTCAGCAATGATTCGGTTGCGCTGCGCTCTCGGCGTTCGCTCATGTCCAGTTCTCCGTTCGGGCGAGGGTGATGGTGTCACCCACGAGAGTGATACTTCCCGTGACCATAATCGCATCTGACGGGCCACACATCGACTTTGCCGTCTCGAGTGCTGCGGTGAGTGTCGGTTCCGCACTCACCCGATCGGCACCGACCAGTGCGGCGACAATGTCGGAAAGATCGTTCGCTTGCATCGCGCGATCCGAACCGGACTGCGTGCAGATGAATCCCGCGACGACTGGGTCTAGGGCCTCGATAATGCCGCGGGCGTCCTTGTCATCCAGGACCCCAATCACGCACCACACCTTGTCGAACGGGAGGACGTCGCGAATCGCTGCGGCGAGTGCGAGTGCGCCGTGTGGATTGTGGGCGGCGTCAACAATGATGGGTGGGTTCGCGGCAAGGT
>JBIIBI010000139.1:0-3332 GCA_044239485.1 Microbacteriaceae bacterium
CGATTATGGCGAGAAGCGAGACGTTGTTGCCGCCAAAACCACGGTTAATCATGAAAAGCGTTGCGAACAGGCCGAAGATTCCCGCAGACGCTCCGACCGTCAATGAGTCGGGGCTCAAAACAAAGACAGCGAGACACCCAGCGATTACTGACATCGCAAAGACGAGAAGGAAACGCGCAGAGCCGAGGACGCGTTCAATCAGATTGCCGAGAACCCACAGGGAGTAGCCGTTGAACATGACGTGCATGATCCCGCTGTGGATGAATGCCGACGTCAGCAATCTCCACGGCTCCGACCACACGAGTGGTGGGTAAAACGCGAAGGTGTAAAGGAGCGAATCCCCAACCACAACCTGCGCGACGTAGACAAGAGCAATCACACCAAGCAGTGCGAAGGTGGCCGGAGTTCGACTTCGTCGAATACTCGACCACAGTTGGTTTGTCACGAGACGGTGATGTGCGACATAACCACGGGCTCAACCGGCTTGTCGTTCGCACCAGTCGCGACCGATTCGATAGCGGTCACGATTGCGCGGGACTCGTCATCCGCGACCTCGCCAAAAATCGTATGCTTCGCCTGAAGCCAGGGTGTTGGAGCAGTGGTGATGAAGAATTGCGATCCATTCGTGCCAGGCCCCGAGTTAGCCATCGCCAAAACAAAGGGTTCACCGAAGTTAAGTTCAGGATGAATCTCGTCCTCGAACTGGTAGCCCGGGCCACCAAAGCCCATCCCGAGGGGGTCGCCACCCTGAATCATGAAGCCTGGAATGATCCGATGAAATACGACGCCGTCATAGAGAGGTGTGGTCATTTTTTCCCCGGATTGCGGGTGTGTCCATTCCCTGGTTCCATCGGCAAGACCGACAAAGTTCGCGACAGTTTTCGGCGCGTGATTTCCGAAAAGGTTTATTCGGATATCGCCGTGATTGGTCTGGATTGTTGCGGTCTGTGTGTGAATTGACATACGTCTATTCTGCCCCGTCTCACTGTGCGAAGTGGACATCCGTGAGTCATAATGTAGAGGTCGAAGGAGTAACGATGGGCCGGTCTTTTTCACGGGAGCATGCTGTGCTTGGCGATGCTGCACGTTCTGCCCTTGGCCGTCAGCGTGACGTTCTTGAGTCTGCTGGACGAATCCTGGCCGGCTTAAACCAGATTGCGGGGCGAAAAATCGTTCGCAAAGCCCCAATCGCTACCACGAGGTCTGGGGTCGGCCTTTTCATCGCCGCCGGTTTTGCGGTCGCCATTGTCGCGGGTGCGGCGTACGTGTCGTGGCAAGTATTGCGAACCGATGACAAGGCCTGGATCGACGACGAGTTCGACGTCGACTAAGCGTCGAGTGTGATTTCCGCGCCTTCCGCGCGTGAAACGCAGGGGTACATGACTCCGAGCTTGTCTTTGTCGGCGTCAGGCATCACGCTGTCGAGGTGGCTCGGTTTGCCATCAATGATTCGAATCTCGCACGTTCCGCAGACCCCTTTGCCACATGATGTATCAATGGGGATGCCCGCTTTCGTAAGCGCCGCTGCGATAGAGACATCCGCGGCAACGTTGACTTTTCGTCCGGTCGACGCGAGACGCACAACGAATGGTTTTGCGCCGCCCTCGATTTCACGAAGTACGGGATTGAAGCGCTCGACGTGTGCTCGAGTCCGCTCGACACGTTGTTCGATCTCGGACATGAGGGTCTCGGGGCCGCAGCAGTAGACGTCCGCGTTGGTTGATTCCAACAGCCCCGCCAGGTCGAACCGCCCCGAGGTATCGGATTCATGAATCGTGACCCTTTTTCCGAACTCTGCCAACACATCGTCGGCGAAGGCCATTCCGTCCTTGTTCTTTCCCAAATACAACAAATGCCAATCTCGCTTGGCGGGAAGAGATTCGATCATGGCGCGAATCGGGGTAATCCCAATCCCTCCGGCGATGAACAAGTATGTCCGAGCGGGGACCAGCGGGAAATGGTTGCGTGGACCGCTGACCGTAATGACGGTGCCCGCTCTGACATTGTTGTGTATCCATGTCGAGCCGCCCTCTGGCCCATGGGTGTCGAGAACAGCAATGTCATAGCCCGTGCGGTCAGTGCTGTCGCCGCACAGCGAGTATTGGCGTTCCATGCCATCGGCGAGGTGAAGGGTGATGTGAGACCCGGCGTCCCACCATGCGGTTCGCCCGCCACCAACCGGAATGAGACGAATTCCGAGAACGTCCTTTGCTCGACGCGTGACGCTTTGGACCACCATTGTTCGCTTCTCGCGACTGTCTTCATCGAGGTTTTCAAGCACCAACGCCTCGCGTTCGGCTTGAGCCGCGAGTCGAAGCGCAGAGACTTTCGTGTCCGCCACTGCGCGCCGTTCACGCAGCGCAATCACGGCAAACCTGATCAACAGCGCGATCATGGTCATCGAAATGACGAATACGGATACGGCCGCGTACCACCAGGACCCAACGTCGGAACCCGAAAATGCCGCGTGGATGCCGATGGCGAAGAACACCACGTAGGACAAATAGTGGATTGCCTTCCAGACCGCATGGGGCAACTTATCCATGATGAGAGAGGTGAGATAGACGACAGACATGACCCACATCGCGATGACGCCGATTGCAAGAGCAAGATTGACGAGATCGGACGCTCCCTCGTAAGTCGCGACCCCCGGAATGAACAGGTCGGCTGCATCAAACTTGACGTAAGGGTCGAGCGTGAGAGCAAGCGTGTGAACGCTGGCGAGAAGTACCGTCAACGTACTGAGATATTTGTGCAGATCTTTCAGCCATGCCGGATTATCGAGGCCGCGAAAAACGCGACTCGCAAGCAAGACGCCCCACACCACCGAGAACGACATGAGACCCCAAGCGGTGAGTGCGCTCACGCGAGAGACGTACCACCAGATGTGTGGGTCGTTCACGAATAGTCCTTCCAGTTGACCGACTGTGCCGTCGTACCATCACGATAGACGACGAACGCAGCGGCACCGAGGGTGGGAACCCAACTGAGGAAGTCCTTTCGGGTAAATCCGGCCTTCGTTATTACCTCCGCGATACCGGACGACACCGCGACAACCGAGACAGTAACGACGTTGGACGCCATTGATTGACCGGTATGAGAGTTGATGAGGTGGTTCACCGAGCGGCCATCGTTTTCCCAGGTTCGCTTGAGCGTGCTCGATGTCGCCACAGCGCCATCAGCAAGATTTACCCGAGCGATCGACCGCGATTCGACGTAGGGATCTTCGATGTCAATTCGCCAGTGACTGCCGTCCGGTGGTGTCCCGCCAATTCGAATGTCACCGCCAATTTCGGCCAGGATTCCCAGTGCGCCGCGTTCAAGAGCCATTG
>JBIIBI010000140.1:0-3279 GCA_044239485.1 Microbacteriaceae bacterium
CGGGTGGTAATTCTGGTTACTGCTTTTCCACCTGGCTAAAGGTGAACTCGACGGCCGTGTCGCGGCCGAAGACGTTGATGAAAATCGAGAGCTTGCCGGAATCGAGGTGAATCTCGTGGATTGTTCCCTGAAGCCCAGCGAACGCACCTTCCTTGATACCGACGGTTTCGCCGACCTCGAAGTCGGTCGTCACCGTGATGTCGCGCTTGCCCGCGGTCTTGAGTCCGCCAGCCGAACGTGCGCCTTCGATTGGCGCTTCCGTCTTGAGCATGTCGAACGCATCCTGGTGCGAGAGCGGAATCGGGTTGTGGGCGTTGCCGACGAATCCCGTGACACCAGGGGTGTGACGAACCGTCGACCACGAATCTTCATTGAGGTTCATTCGAACCAGAACATAGGAGGGAACGCGAACGCGCGTGACGAGCTTGCGCTGACCGTTCTTGATGTCGACGATATCCTCGAGCGGGACGGCGACCTCAAAGATGTCGTCCTGCATGTTCATCGCGAGAACGCGGTTTTCAATGTTGGTCTTGACCTTCTTCTCGTAACCCGCGTACGAGTGAACGACGTACCAGTTGCCCGGCTTGCGGCGAAGTTCCTTTTTGAAGTCCGCGTAGGGGTCTTCTTCGGGTTCAGCCGGAGTCTCTGAAGCACCGTCGTGTTCGGCGGTGACTGCGGCTTCGTCGTGGGTCGCTTCATCCGCCGCGATTGCTTCGGCAGCCGAATCAATGTCCAACGCGTCGTCGACAATCGCATCAGCCTCCGGGTCAACCGCATCGGCAAGAGCCTCCAGCGCGGAGTCGATGTCGGGCTCACCGTCGGTGACCTCGTGCATCGCAAGTTCCTCTGCGGGGATCACCGAGTCGGTGTCGGCGGCAAGCGAGTTGCCCTCTTGCGCCTCGTCCTCTTCGGAGGACTGCTCGGCGGCAGCCGAGAGGTCGATGTCGTCAAAATGGTTTTCGGTCACGTCGATTAATCCTTTATTCCTAGTTGGACCACGGGAGAGTGCCGTTACCGAAAACAAAACCCGTCAGGGTTCCGATCACGACGTCAAGACCCGAGATGAGAGTCATCATGATGATGACGAATACGAGAACAACCGAGGTGTAGGTGACGAGTTCCTTGCGGGTCGGTGTGACGACCTTGCGGAGCTCGATGACAACTTCACGCATGAACTGCGCAATACGGCCGAAAATGCTCTTCTTCCGCTCGCCACGTTCGGCGGCGGCTGCGGGAGTGATTTCGTCAGTCACGGTGTTGCCTTTCGGTTTAATGTGGATGCCGGTGGCCCGACATTCGCAGGGCGGACAGGACTCGAACCTGCAACCTGCGGTTTTGGAGACCGCTGCTCTACCAATTGAGCCACCGCCCTGTGCGTGAACACCGACTTCGCCATTTGCCTGATGGCACGACGAAGCATGGTGTTTGGCACCAAAAATCAAGTGTATGCCAGCAAAGCCCATTCTCCAAAGCGAGGTCCTCCCGCAAAATGAAGACTAATCTGGATGCGTGACTGAACCGAAAAAACGAGTGTCCACGCGCATTAGCGCAATTGCCGAAAGCGCGACCTTGAAGGTCGATGCGAAAGCCAAGGCCCTCAAGGCCGAGGGTCGGGCCATCATTTCGTACGGCGCGGGCGAGCCCGACTTCGCCACACCGGAACACATCGTCGAGGCGGCTGTCGCCGCGGTCATCGACCCCAAGAACCATCGGTACACACCGGCTGCTGGCTTACCCGAATTGCGCGAAGCAATCGCTCAGAAAACCCGCCGTGATTCAGGTATTGCCGTCTCGGCTTCCCAGGTCATCGTCACGAACGGCGGCAAGCAAGCGGTCTATCAGGCATTCCAGGCGCTACTCGACGAGGGCGACGAGGTCATTGTGCCCACTCCGTTTTGGACGACCTACCCAGAGGTGATCGCTCTTGCGGGCGGTGTCGCAGTCGACGTGTTCGCGGGGGCGGACACCGAATACCTCGTGACTGTCGAACAACTCGAAGCGGCCCGAACCCCGAAAACCAAGGTGTTGCTGTTCGTGTCGCCCTCGAACCCGACCGGTGCGACCTACAACTTCGAACAGACCCGAGCGATCGGACAGTGGGCTCTCGATAACGGGTTGTGGGTTATCTCGGACGAGATTTACCAAAACCTGGTCTACGACGGCGACCATGCGGTGTCGATTCTCGAGGCGGTCCCCGAACTGGCGAACCAGGCGATTCTCGTCAACGGTGTCGCCAAGACGTACGCGATGACCGGCTGGCGTCTCGGCTGGATGGTCTCGCCCGCCGATGTTACGGCCGCGTCCGCCAACCTGCAGTCGCACCTCTCGAGCAACGTGTCCAACATCTCGCAGCGCGCCGCGATTGCGGCGCTCAACGGCGACCAATCGGTCGTCGACGACATGAAGAAAGCATTCGCTCGTCGACGTGAGGTGATGGTCGCCGAATTGTCCAAAATCGACGGATTCATCGTGCCCAAGCCGGGCGGCGCGTTCTACGTCTACGCTGACGTCACCGCGTTGCTGGGTCGCGAGTGGGGCGGTCAGCGGATCGACTCGACCCTCCAACTGGCCGACTACATTCTCGACACCGCCGAAGTCGCGGTCGTTCCCGGCGAGGCGTTCGGTCCGAGCGGCTATCTGCGATTCGCCTACGCGCTGGGCGACGACGAGTTGCTCGAAGGACTCCAGCGACTACAGAAACTGTTCGCCTAGTCGAAACCGATCATCGTCGGTTCGGGTTCAAGCAAGACCCCAAACGTGTCGTGAACGCGTATTGTCACAAACCGCGCCAATTCGAGCACCTGGTCTGCCGTGGCGTTACCGCGGTTGATGATTGCCAGGGTGTGTTTGCTCGACAGCGCCGCTTCGCTGCCCGCGAGGGAAAAACCCTTGGCGATGCCCGCTCGCTCGATGAGCCACGCGGCGCTAAGTTTTACTCCAGCCGGCTCGGTGTCGAAGTCGGCAAACTCGGGCTCAATTCCCAGCGGAACGATGAGTGGTGCCCGCTCGGTTCGAAGCGAGAAACGCGGGGCGTCCGCCGGCAACGACCGCGACAACTCCTCGGACACGATGGGATTTGTGAAGAACGATCCGACGCTGACCGAATCGGGGTCGTCGCTAATCACCATTCCCTTGCTCGCGCGCAGTTCGAGAACCGCGCGGCGGATTTCGGCGAGCGCCACGGTCGCCCCCAGCGGAACACCGAGTGCGTTTGCGAGCTGTTCAAACTGAATCGGGGTCGAGGTTTCCGACGGTGTCAGCGCGAAGGTCACCGACACG
>JBIIBI010000141.1:0-3258 GCA_044239485.1 Microbacteriaceae bacterium
GAAGAAGCCGGCGGAACCGTCACGCTCAAGTAAGTTTCGACTTACCCTTTCGGGGCGTCACCTTCGGGTGGCGTCCCGATTTTTATGTGCGGGCGTCAACAACCCAGTCCAGCCCAAGACCAATCAGTGTCTTGTCGGCGGTAAAGAAAGTCGTGTTCGGTCGCGACGCGGCCTGTGCGAAAATCATGCGGTCAAACGGGTCGTGGCGCAGCAGCGTGGGAAACCGGGCGACGGACCGAGAAGCGGTGTAGTCGAACGGTTCAATTTCGATTGCCATCGAGGCGAACCGCTCACTGAGGTCTCCGAATTCGGGTGCTCGACCAAGGATGTGTTTGATTTCCAGTTCCGCGAACGACAGGCTCGAAACCGCTCGTTGATGGTGCTGATTGATTCGCGCCACGAGCGATGGTGACAACCGATGGGGATCTTTTGCCAGCCAAAAGGCGACGTGCGTGTCGAAGAAAGCGCGGGTCACACGTCGAGGTTCTTGTCACGGAATAGCGAATTGAATTCGACGTTCAACGCGTTCCATTCCTCGTCAGACACGTCGGGCAACAAGTCGTTCGCGAAACCCGGCACAATCGGCGGCGGGAGCTGTACATCAATTTTCACAAGCTTGATTATCGGCTTTCCCGCGCGCGCGACGACGATTTCCTCCCCAGCCTCGACCGCGGCGATGATCTTGGAGAAGTGGGTTTTTGCTTCGTGCACGTTAACTTGGCGGGACATACTCCGATTTTATCGGGATTAGTCCAGTTAGTCTATAACGGACGCCACCCGTTATTGCTCGCGCATGCCCCACGGCTGGCCGTATCCACCGTCGGATTCAGCGGCGGCCATGAGGTCGAGGAATGGCACCGCATCGAATGCTTCAGGGCCGAGAACTCCGGCACCCGACCATTTGCCGGTCGCGAGCAACTCGAGCGCAATCACGGGGTTCAACGCGGTTTGCCACACAACACATTGGCTGTCGTATTCCGCCATCGTCCACTCGTTGTCGGACACGTGGTACAGATATACCTCGCGAGGCTTTCCGTCCTTGCCCTTTCCCGTGACCCAAACGCCCGCACAGGTCTTACCTTTCATGCGGGGACCGATAGTCGCGGGGTCTGGCAGAGCCGCGGCGACGACATCGCGCGGGGAAACCTCGACAGGCCCGTTGGCGCTTCGGACGCGGATGGGCTCGTTGGAATCGAGGTGCAGGGCGTGCAGGGTTTTCAGAACACCGATGAACTCGTCGCCGAGTCCGTATTTGAACGTCACCCGCTTGGCTGGAAGCCACCGCGGCATCATGAGCACCTCTTCGTGCTCGACGTTGACGCACTCGACTGGTCCGATTCCTTCGGGGAAATCAAAGACTTCTGGTTCGCTGAACGGCGGGGTGGTGTACCACCCTCGGTCTTTCTCCCAAATGACTGGCGGGTTGAGACATTCTTCGATCGTCGTCCAGATACTGAAGCTGGGGGCGAAAATCTCGTTGCCGTCGTCGTCGAACACCATGAGGTTCGCGCCGTCGCGCGTGCCCAACTCGTCGACTTCGCTGAACAGGTGGTCAACGGCGTAACGAGCAAAGACATTAGACATCCCCGGCTCGACGCCGATACCAACTAACGCGAGTTGACCAGACTTTTCCCACTCATCTGATGCCGCGAATTGTTCGTCACCGAGTTTTACGCCCGTCTCGGCATAGGGATTCGTCGGGTGCGGATGGGACAGGCTCATCGCCATGTCGAGGTACCCGGCCCCCGCGGCTTTCGCACCGGCGAAGATCGCCTGGACAAATTTGGGTTCGACCGCGTTCATCACGTGGGTGGCGGAATGCTTGCGCGCGACGTCAGCGACAACCTCAGGTTTGGAGGCGTCAATCTGGTCCGCGACAAAACGCGATGCGACGTCCTCGCCGTGTTTAGTTCGAATCCATTCAATCGTTTGCTCGGCACGGGACTTGTCGTAGTCGGTGACGATGATCGTTTCGAAAAAGGAACGGCGAGCGGCAATTTTGGCGATTGCGTCGCCCACACCGCCCGCACCAACAAGGAGGATTCGCATGTCTTAAGGTTACCCCTGCGAGGGCTTACTCGATGGAAGTTGTCGCCCAGCCGTCATTCGACATTTGGATCCACGATGATTCCGCGCGGAATCCGACCTTTTCGTAAAGACGAAGAGCGCCAGACTCGTTCGCGGTGTCGACGCCGAGTTCAACGCTGTCGAATCCCCGCGACGCGCAATAGGCAATTCCGTGGCGGAGCAACGCCTCACCATAGCCGTGCCCGACGTCATCCTGACCGACGCCGAGCGCGGAAATGTAACCGCGCCTCTCGTCGACGAATTCGTCGGCGCATTCACAAAAACCGACCGTGCGACCATCAACGGACGCGCGGAATACCCCATTCGGGTCGCGGGTATTTTCTGCTAACGCCTTTGTGATCCACGAATCGAAGGGTCGCGCCTGAAAGCCGAAGTGATTCTGAAAAGAATCCTGGTGGATTCGATGCCAATCGCGTTGTTGATCGGGGTTTGCGGTATCAAAAGGTTCAATCACGAGACCCTCGACCCGCGTGCCCTCGAAATCGGTTGCAATCGACATGCGCATCGTGAAGTACCGACGAAGAAGCGTGAATCCGAAATTCTCCCACCCGGCAATGAGTTGTGTGTCAAGCACATTCGCGCCCGGCCACATCGCCCAGTCGGGATGTTCGTCGCGCGCCTTCGCGATGGTCCAGCCAATGATTTCATCCACTTTTTTTACGTCGGAGGACACATAGACATCGGTATAGAAGCGTTTTTTGAGTGCGTCCGGATGCAGATTGACAACCGCAGCGAACGGGGAGGTGTCGTCGATTCCCAGCAAATAGGTTGGGCTCTCGTCGGCGTATCCGTTCATGAAATCGACGGTTGCGTCGTGGCTCATCATGCTCGCGGCTGGGTCCACTGCGAACTCGTGTGCGTTGATGAGTGCCGCAATTGCAGGAATGTCGTTTTCCTCTGCGATACGAACAGATGTGATCATGGTGGGGTCCTTTAGGGGTGCTGTCCGACCATTCAATTCGCAATGATCGAGGTAAGCCTAGTAGCCGATCAATCGAAAGGGCAGAACGATGCCTCGTTGGTTGGCGTGCTATCGGGTGGCATAGAATGGTGAAGTTGCCCTGGCAACGCAGGAGAATTCGCCTAGTGGCCTATGGCGCCAGCTTGGAAAGTTGGTTGGGTGCAAGCCCTCGGGGGTTCGAATCCCCCATTCTCCGCCAGTGTGTTAAG
>JBIIBI010000142.1:0-3234 GCA_044239485.1 Microbacteriaceae bacterium
TTGACCGCGAGCAACACGACGAGCCAGATGATTCCGTCGAGGTCACTCATCGGACTCCCCCGTCGCGATGAACCGAACACGATCGATTCGGCGACCGTCCATGCGCTCGACCACGAACTGACCACCGCAGGCATCGAGGGTTGCGCCGGCCTCTGGGATGTAGCCCCATTCGCTCAACAGGAATCCGCCAACTGTTTCCCACGGTCCGTCGTCGGGAACGTTGATGTTGGCGCGTTCACGAAGTTCGTCTGGTCGAAGCGAGGCGGGGAAGGTCACGGTGTCACCCATTGTGACGACGTCCGCTTTGGTTCGGTCGTGTTCGTCACTGACTTCACCAATCAATTCTTCAATGAGGTCTTCCAGCGTTGCGATTCCCGCTGTGCCGCCGTATTCGTCAACGACGATGGACATTTGGTAGCCGCCCTGACGCAATTCGCCGAGGAGAACATCAAGGTGCATCGTCTCGGGGACTCGAAGGGCTTCTCCCTGAAGTGCGCCGACCGGAACCTCGGAGCGACGTTCGCGCGGAACCGCAACGGCGTGCTTGACATGGACGATTCCGACGATGTCGTCGGCGTCCTCGTCGATGACGGGGAATCGCGAATACCCCGTCTTTCGGGTTAGGGCGATGACGTCGTTTGCCGAGTCGCCCACTCGAACAGTGGCAACTCGCGTGCGCGGGGTCATGATGTCTTGGGCCTCGTGATTGGTGAACGACAAGGCTTTACCCAACAGGGTTGCGGTGTCTGCTTCCAACGTTCCGTGCATCGAACTGTGACGCACCGCGGACGCGAGTTCCTCTGCGGTTCGCGCCGACGACAGTTCCTCTTTTGGCTCGATCCCAAAAGCGCGCACAATCAGATTGGACATGTGCACGAGGAACGACACAAACGGCGCAAACAACCAGGTGAAAGCGAGTTGGAACGGCACGACGACTTTAATGACCCGACGCGGAATGGCGAGCGCCAAGTTCTTGGGAGCCAATTCACCGACAATCATGGACAGAACCGTCGCGAGAACGATTGCGACAACCAACGACACTGCATCGACGACACCGGCGGCGAGACCCCACCCCGTGAGGACCGGGGCAAGGAGGCTGCCGATGGCGGGTTCCATCAACCACCCGGTCAAGAGGGTTGTGATCGTGATACCAAGTTGGGCGGACGACAAGTGGGTCGACGTGCGCTTGAGGGCGCGAATAGCGAGAGAGAACCCGTTCTCTCCGGCGTCGCGACGTGCCTCGAGGTCCGCGCGATCAAGCGAAACGAGCGCAAACTCAGAAGCGACGAAGAATCCGGTGCCGACGGTAAGAAGCACGCCAATCCCGATCAAAACCCATTCGGTCATGCGACACCGTGCGCGAGCGCAACCATCAGTGTCGCGTACCTATGCGGGCCGTCCATGTCTCAAGTATAGATTGCGGATTTCGAGAACCGAAGTGTGCAAAGCCCCCAGCCACGGGACTAGGCTAGATGTAGGTAGCATCAGCCTGCCGTCGAATTTCCAGCAACGAGGTGACCATCCACAGTGTCCAGTGAGGGAACAATTGACCTGAGTGCCGACGATTTCGGAGCCAACGATTGGCTTGTTGAAGAAATGTATGAGGCGTGGGTGAAGGATCCGACTTCGGTTGACGCATCATGGGTGCCAACTCTCGAGGCCTACGCGGCGAAACTTGCCGGCGGCGTGGCTCCATCCGCACCGGCACCCTCATCCGCCACAGCAGCCCCTGTGTTCGACCCGAACGTGACCGGTCCGATTACGGCGATGCAACCAGCGTCGCGGACCACCTCGGCCATGCCGACCGAAACCCCGATTCCCGCTCAAGCGCCGGGAACTTCTCGCCCCTCGGATTCGACCGACGAAAACACGGTGACCTCCCTTAAGGGAATGTCCAAGGCTCTCGCCGCGAACATGGACGCGAGTCTCACTGTCCCGACGGCCACGAGCGTCCGCACGATTCCCGCCAAACTCATGATTGACAATCGAATTGTCGTCAACAATCACCTCCGTCGGACTCGCGGCGGAAAGGTGTCGTTCACCCACATCATCGGTTGGGCCATGATTCGCGCCCTCAAAACATTCCCGTCGCAAAACGTGTTTTACGACGAGCCGGACGGGGTGCCGTCAATGGTGATTCCCGCGCACATCAACCTCGGGCTCGCAATCGATATCCCCAAGCCCGACGGAAGTCGCGCACTTGTCGTCCCCGGTATCAAGAAGGCCGAGCAGATGAGTTTTGCCGACTTC
This sequence comes from Microbacteriaceae bacterium, assembly GCA_044239485.1. Lineage (GTDB taxonomy): Bacteria > Actinomycetota > Actinomycetes > Actinomycetales > Microbacteriaceae > MWH-TA3. The sequence continues at coordinate 2,251 of JBIIBI010000142.1, forward strand.
CTCGAGGCCTACGAAGACGTTGTTGCCCGCGCTCGTGCCAACAAGCTCACCGCCGAGGACTTTGCCGGGAACACGATGTCCCTGACAAACCCCGGCGGAATCGGGACTGTCCACTCGGTTCCGCGCCTCATGCGCGGGCAGGGCTGCATCATTGGCGCCGGCGCCCTTGATTACCCCGCCGAATTCCAAGGGTCGTCCGAAACCGTGCTTTTTGACCTCGGTATCTCGAAGACCATCACACTGACCTCCACCTATGACCACCGCGTGATCCAAGGTGCGGGGTCCGGTGAGTTCCTCAAGATTGTTCACGGTCTCTTGATTGGTGAAGACGGTTTTTATGAAGACATTTTCGCAGCACTGCGAATCCCCTACATACCGATTCGTTGGTCACAAGACATCAAGGTCGATGTCTCGGATGAAATCAACAAGACCGCGCGCGTGCAGGAACTGGTCGACGCCTATCGCGTCCGTGGCCACCGCATGGCCGACGTCGATCCTCTTCAGTACCAACAGCGGACCCACCCCGACCTTGAAATCGAGAACCACGGGCTGACGTTTTGGGACCTCGACCGCGAGTTTGTGGTCGGTGGACTCGCCGGCCGTCGCACCATGCTGTTGCGCGAGGTTCTCGGCCTCATGCGCGATTTGTACTGCCGGACGGTCGGCGTTGAATACACGCACCTGTCTGACCCCGAACAACGCGCGTGGTTCCAAGAGATGCTCGAACAGCCGTACCAGAAACCGACACACGACGAACAACTGCGCATCCTCGATCGGCTGAACCAGGCAGAGGCCTTCGAAACGTTCCTGCAGACCAAGTTCGTCGGCCAAAAACGCTTCTCGCTCGAGGGCGGCGAATCCATCATCGCCCTGCTCGACGAAATCATCCAAGAAGCGGCCGACTTCGAACTCGACGAGGTCGACATCGGTATGGCCCACCGCGGTCGCCTCAACGTTCTCGCCAACATCGCGGGCAAGACGTAC
>JBIIBI010000143.1:0-3174 GCA_044239485.1 Microbacteriaceae bacterium
CGATGGCGGTGGCGGGACTGGTGTGGGGAGTGACCGGTTCGTCGTTCGCCCTTCTCGGTGCTGTCATTGCACCGACAATGGTGATTGCTCATCACATTGACGGAGTTCGCCGCGCGGCGCGAGAAACTCGACGAGCCGAGGCGGTGAGTGCGAGAGAGCGAGCAGCCGAACGAGAGGCGAACGAGATACGGGCTGTTCAGCGAATCGTCGATGAGAACCGCACCCACCCATCGGTCGCCGACATCGCTCGAAACCCCGAATGGGTGCCCGCCCGCGACGGAGTCACCGTTGTCCGCGCCGGGCATCGTCCCGATGGTTCCCCGTGGCGTGTCGATGTTGCGGCTGGAGTCGCCGTCATCGGGGACGGTCCCGTCGCCGACGCCGTGTGGACCTCGCTCGTGGTTCAGGCAACCGCAGGGCTCGGGGTTCCGCGGGATTCGGGGGAAACCGTGCGGTGGGCGAACGGTTCGTCAATCGTTCGTGGCGAGACCAACGAGGTCGGCACTGTGATTCGGTGTTCGGTTCGAGCTATCGAGTCCGTCACGACACGAGGATCCCTTCCCGCCCGCGGTGATTACCTGCCGGATGACACGAGCGGTGCGGAGGTCATCCTCGACGCCATCGCGCGGACCCGGCGTGAACGATTACACGTGTCGTTGACGTCGGACACCCCGCACGTACTTATCGCGGGCCGGACGGGCTCCGGAAAATCCAATGCGCTCACCGCGCTTGTCGTTGAGTGGACCACTCGCTTCGCGTCGACGGAATTCCAATTTGTCGGAATTGACTTCAAGGGCGGTGCGACGCTGGGTCCGCTTTGTGCACTGCCCCATCACCTTGCGACACTCACGGATTTGACCGCCACGGATGTCCCGCGCGCAATTGCGGGATTGAGCGCAGAACTTCGTCGACGTGAGGCCGAGTTCGTTCGGCAACGTGTCGCCTCGATTGAGAATGCGATTGGTGTTCCGCGACTCGCCATCGTGATCGACGAGGTCCACGAGTTCCTTCGGCAATTCCCCGGCGCACACGACCTTCTTGCCGACATCGCGCGTCGCGGGCGATCTCTTGGGGTTCACCTCGTCCTCGCGGTTCAACACCCGAGCGGGGTATTGCGTGATGCGGTGTTAGCCAACATTCCCGTTCGAATCTGTCTCGCGATGAACACCCTCCACGACATCATCCAGGTGTTGGGGCGCGCCACCTCGATCGCGCCGACTCGGGGGTGTGCTCTCGTGACTCTCGGTGACGGAGTGGTCCGCGAGGTTCACGTCCCGGCGGTCGATGTTCCTGGTCTCGCAGTAACGCCGAACGAACGGACCTCCGAGCCACCGTGGAAACCAGCGCTGACAGCACCCGTCCCTCGAGAGGGTAGAACCGGGTTCGGGCTCGTCGACGACGTGGTCAACGCCTGTTACCGATTCGCTCACTGGCAACCGAGTGACGGTGACGTGGCGGTCATCGGCGACCGGGGTTCTGGACGAACCGAGATGCTTCGAGATTTGGTCGACGGGCACTCCGCGTTGTGGGTGACGAGTGCGTCCGAGTTGAAGCCCGACCCCGCGACTCGCGTTCTCGTGATCGACGACCTGGACCGGCTGGTGGATTCGATGACACCTCTCGAGGCGACAACATTTCTCGAGTCGATTCGGCGGGTTCGGCAGTCGTCGCCACCAATCGCAGTGGTGGTGTCGAGCGACCGGCCGTTACCCCGTGCGTTCGGACCCGTTCGCACCGTGATCACACTTCGAACCGCGACGCTCGACGCACATCGCGCCACCGGTGCTCCGGCGGAAACGTTTGACCCCGCCGCCGCACCCGGTTCGGGTACGTGGCGGGGTCTCCGGTTTGTGCTTTACGCGAGAACGGACTCGAGCGACACCGCATCGAGACCGTGAGCGACGGCAACCGCGTCGTTCGTGAGCGAGCCGTTGTGAGTGTTGAGTCCGAGTGCCAGTGACGCGTCAGCGCGAAGTGCGTCTTTCCAGCCCTTGGCAGCGAGCGCGCGAACGTAGGGCGCAGTCGCGTTGGTCAACGCGTGTGTTGACGTCTGCGGTGCGGCCCCTGGCATGTTGGCGACGCAATAGAAGATCGTGTCGTGGACGGCGAAGGTCGGTTCACTGTGCGTGGTTGCGTGCGAGTCCTCGAAGCAGCCACCCTGGTCGATTGCGATGTCGACGAGAACACTTCCCGGCTTCATCTTTTTCACGATCGCGTTGGTGATGAGTTTCGGTGCTTTCGCTCCGGGAATCAGAACCGAACCGATCACCATGTCGGCGTTCACCGCGGCCTTTTCAATCTCGTAGGCGTTCGAGGCGAGGGTCTGCACTCGGCCCGCGTACAGCGCGTCGAGTTCGCGCAAGCGCTGGATGTTGGTGTCCAGCACGGTGACGTTCGCACCCAGGCCGACGGCCATCGCAACGGCGCTAGTACCAGCGACACCGCCACCGAGGACGACGATGTTCGCGGCGTGGGTTCCCGGAACACCCGAGACGAGAAGTCCGGTTCCGCCGTTGGGACGGAGCATCGCGTTTGCTCCGACGATGACGGACAGGCGACCGGCGACCTCACTCATCGGCGCGAGGAGTGGAAGTGCGCGGGTTGGCAACTGCACGGTCTCGTAGGCGATGGCCGTGACTTTTCCGTCGAGGAGGGCTTTCGTCAGGTGCTCTTCGGCGGCGAGGTGAAGATAGGTGAATAGAAGCATTCCTTCACGGAAGTGGGGGTATTCGCTTTCGATCGGTTCCTTGACCTTGAGGATCATGTCACCGGCGGCCCAGACCTTCGCCGCGTCTTTCTCGATTTCGGCACCCTGCTTGGCGTACTCATCATCGGTGATGTTGCTACCCAGACCAGCGCCGGATTGAATCAACACAGAGTGACCAACGGATACGAGATCCTTCACTCCAGCTGGTGTGATAGCGACGCGATATTCGTTGTTTTTGATTTCGGCGGGAACGGCAATCCGCATGGTGTGTCTCCTGTGACAATCGAGTTGTGGGGAATCCCTCTGTCATTATGGCGATTCGCGAGGGATTCCGCAACAAAATCGGGAAAATTCTGCGAAATTAGTGTTCTGGGCATGGCCGTTTCGCGAAAATCACAGTTAGCGGTTACTTTTTGTCGTCAGTTGTGCCATTATCAGACATACGCGGGGACGACAAAGTAGTCACC
>JBIIBI010000144.1:0-3120 GCA_044239485.1 Microbacteriaceae bacterium
CGGCGATCGCTGAGAATGTCGTGAATTCCGGTTGGCGCTCGTGACGGAACGCGACACGCCACAAACACTAGATGTAGTGAAATAACACGAATGTCATTCCCGACATATAGTGTTTTCTTTACGGCACCACCGCCGCAAACCTTCAGGAGGAACTATGGACTTCGACAACGACAGCGTTGGCGGCTATGCGGTTCCCGTCGACCCGATGGACCTGCTGCAGTGCGATAGCTGCCAGTAACTAGCTGAAGCCTCGAGAACCCCGACCACTTCGATGTGGTCGGGGTTCTTCTTTTGCCCCACGGAATCGGCGCGGGTCAGCACCGGTTGTTGACAGACGCGGAATAATGAAGACATGAGCGACGTACGCACGCCCGACCCCGCCTGGTTTTCCGACGAGGAATTCGACGGCGTTCGCCGCAGGCTCCCACTCCTGTATGTCGAGGCCGTGCCCGTTCGCGTCGACGATGACGGTTTCGTCACTGATGTGGGACTTCTCATTCGCGTCGACGAGTACGGGGAAATGCGTTCCGCACTCGTTGCCGGTCGCGTCAAGTTTGGTGAATCGGTTCGCGACGCGCTCAGCCGCAACCTGGCAAAAGATCTCGGGGCACTCGCGTTTCCCCGAATGCCCAACAGCGTGGTCCCCGCGACCGTAGCCGAGTATTTCCCGTTCCCCGGCCGGCTTGTCGATGAACGCCAACACGCGGTCTCGCTCGTATTCGTCGTTCCGGTGACCGGCGAGGCTCAACCCCGACAGGATGCCCTCGATATTCGCTGGATCCCCGTCCACGACGCGGTGCGCGATTCGATCGACGGAGAGTTCGTGGGCGGCCGTGGCGCGGTCCTTCGCGCCGCGCTGGCAACTGTTTCCTATCGATAACTGTCGGATTGGTCTGCAAAGGGCCCTCGTAACGTCATTTGATTGCGTTTAGAGCCCGCTTGGCGCATGAAGCCTGTGATTGTGATCGATAATCACGCAATTCCCTGTTGTTCTGGCGTAGTTGGTCGTACAGTATTCCCTGTTCACTCTGACGGAGGCCTGATGACCGACCCACTGCGCATGCACATTCACGACGATGCTACGGCGGCGCTTCGCGAACGAATCTTTGATTACACCCGTGAGCGCATGCAGATGGACCCGCCGCCGTTGGACAAGGGGATGCCCTTTGCCGAGATGCGAGCCATCATGCCCGACACAGTTACCGAAGCGGGGATCGGCGGAGACCGGGCTCTCGACCTTTTCAGCGAGATCCTCGCTCCCGCGTCGATGTCCACCGACCACCCCGCGATGGTGTCGTTCATCCCCGTCGCACCGACCGAGGCGTCAATCCTGTTCGACCTCGTGGTTTCGGCTTCCTGCATCTTTGGCGGATCGTGGCTGGAAGGTGCCGGCGCGATCTACGCCGAAAACGAAGTGCTGAAGTTTCTCGCCACCGAGGCTGGCTTGCCCGAAGGGGCCGGCGGAGTGTTTGTCCAAGGAGGGACCAACGGCAACCTGTCAGCTCTCGTTGCCGCGCGTTTCGATGCCGAGCGCCGTTTGGCCGACGCCGGAAAGTCACGTCCCGCCCGATGGAGTTTCGTCACCTCGGAAGAGGCGCACTCGTCGCTCGCCCACTCCGCTCGAGTCATGGATGTCGATGTCATCAAGGTTCCCGTCGGAGCCGACGGTCGCATGTCGGGGTCCGACATCGAGAAGGCCGTTGGTGACTCGTGGGACAGTGTCTTTGCCATCGTCGCCACCGGTGGGACAACAAACCTCGGAATTGTCGACAACATCGCGTCGGTCGTCACGACCGCGAAGGAACACGGCATCTGGGTCCACGTCGATGGCGCCTACGGACTCGCGGGAATGTTCGCGCCAAGCACCAAGCCGTACTTTGACGGATTGGGTGGTGTTGATTCGTTCATCGTCGACCCACACAAGTGGCTGTACGCGCCCTATGACTCGTGTGCCCTGATCTATCGGAACCCGTCGATTGGTCGTGCCGCACACACTCAGCACGCGTCGTACCTCGATGTTCTGACCGATACCGACGAGTGGAACCCGTCGGATTTCGCCGTGCACCTTTCGCGCCGTGCCCGCGGTTTGCCGCTGTGGTTTTCGCTCGCGACGCACGGAGTCGCCGCGTACCGTGAGGCAATCGAGTCGAACAACGTCGTTGCGCGCGACATCGCCGCGGTCATTCGCAACAGCGACCACCTCGAACTCGTTCGCGACCCGATGCTCTCGGTCGTCGTGTTCCGCCGCATCGGGTGGACCCAAGAGGACTACACCGCGTGGAGTGACGAACTGTGGGAGTCCGGTAAAGCCGCGTGCTTCCCTTCGAAGTACAAGGGTGAACCGGTCCTGCGATTTGCCATCGTCAACCCGCGCACGACCGTCGACATCCTGATGGAACTCGTCGAAAGCCTCAAGGGCTGATCGCCATGACGCGCTGGCCAGCTGAGTGGGAACGCCACGAACGGACGTGGATGGCGTGGCCGTCCACCGGATACTCCCTCGGTGACACCGAGGTCGACGTCGCAGAGGCACGCGGTGCGTGGGCATCGGTCGCCAACGCGATTGTGAAGTTCGAACCCGTGACGATGGTGGTCGACCCGTCCGCCGTCGCTGTCGCCCGCGAGTGGCTCGACGACCGCGTTGACATCGTGGAGGCCCAACTCGACGATGCGTGGATGCGTGACATCGGACCCACGTTCGTCAAAGGCCCGGGTGACGCTCTGCTCGGCGTCGACTGGATCTTCAACGGCTGGGGCGCACAGTCCTGGGCGACGTGGGAGCACGATGCGAACATCGCCCGCACGGTTTTGACCTCGGCCGATATCCCCGTGATCTCGTCTTCTCTGACCAACGAGGGCGGCGGAATTCACACGAACGGAGACGGAACAGTTCTCGTGACCGAGACCGTGCAGCTCGATCCTGGTCGAAACCCGGGCTGGAGCCGTGACGAGGTCGAACGCGAACTGTTCGACACGCTTGGCGCGACGCGATTCGTATGGCTTCCGCGCGGACTGACGCGTGACTATGACGATTTCGGAACCCGGGGTCATGTCGACATCGTCGCCGTGTTCTGCAATTCGACAACCGTTCTGTACCACGATCAGCGGAACCCCGAACAC
>JBIIBI010000145.1:0-3083 GCA_044239485.1 Microbacteriaceae bacterium
GGTTCGCAGTTCTTCTGCCTCGCGTATCCGCTCTGACGCGTCTTTCGTCATCGAATCACGCCGTGCAATCGAGTCAATCCAGTGGCGAAAAACTGTCTGGTACTCGGTCAGCGGTGCGCGAACAGAGTCGCCAGCGAATCGGTCGAGGGACTCGCGTTGCGCCGTCTGCGAACGAAGTCGTAATTGTTCGCTCTGCCCGTGAATCGCGACAAGGTGATCCCCGATGTCGGACAGCGCACCGACGGGCGTTGCCGCGCCTCCGACAACCACCTTGGAACGGCCTTCGGAACTGACCGAGCGGGTCACGACCAATTCGTGGTCGTCGAGCACACCACCGAGTTCGGTGACGCGCGACACCACCGCGGGGTCAGCAATCGTCCATCGGCCGCTGACTTGCGCGCGTTCGGCGGAATGGCGAACGACCCCCGAATCGGCGCGGTCACCGAGAAGCAAGCCCAGCGCCGAGACGACCATCGTCTTGCCCGCACCGGTTTCGCCGGTTATCGCGGTGAAGCCGGGGGTCAGATTCAGTGTCGCGGATTGAATCACCCCGAGGTCGTTGATTGAAATCTCGTGGATCATGCGGAACTGCCGCGCCATCCCTCGGTGGGTAGTGAAAATTTCTTGACTAATCGTTCAGAGAATGGACCCGAGTGGGTGTGCGCCAAACGAACCGGGGTTTCCGATCGGTTCGCGATGACGCGAGAACCCGGGGCGAGGGCAAAGGTACGGCGTCCGTCGCACCAGAGGACACCCGATGCGCCGTTTCGCGGCAACACGTCGACCGTCAGTGTCGATGACGGCGCGGTAACGAGTGGACGAGAGAACAGCGCGTGTGCCGACAGCGGAACCATGATGAGCGCCTCGACGGTGGGCCAGACGACCGGGCCACCCGCAGAGAAGGAATACGCCGTCGATCCGGTCGGAGTCGCCATCAGCACTCCGTCGCACCCAAACGTTGAGATGGGTCGGTCGTCGACGCCGATGACGACCTCGATCATGCGTTCTCGCGACATCTTTTCGACACTGGCTTCGTTGAGCGCCCAGGTTTCGAATACGGTTTTGCCGCCCAGTTCGACTCGAACGTCAAGAGTCATGCGGTGTTCGACGCTGTAATCTTTCGCGAGCACTCGACCGATGGTTTCGTCCAAGTCCTCGGGCTCGAGCTCGGCGAGAAAACCGACATGGCCCATGTTGACACCCAACAGAGGCGCGTTTTGACCACGCATAATCTCTGCGGCCTTCAGGATGGTTCCGTCACCGCCAAGGCAGATCACCAGTTCAATGTCGTGTGGTTCGGCGTCAACGCCGAGCTGTTTGACCGCGACCGTGGTTTCCGACGTGATTGCCGGATGTTGTGAATCGAGGCACACAGGGATTCCACCCAGTCGGGTTAGCTCTGTCGCAACGGTTGCCGCGGTCTGGATGCTCGCGGGCCGGCCCGTGTGGGCAAGGATGAGGAACAGTCGATCCGTCACGCTAACCTCCCCACGTTGATCTCGCTTGGTCATTCCATTCTCTCGCATTCAACGGCTGAGCGGGGTCACCGTACACAATCGCCTCGCGATTCCCGTGTTCGCCGTCGATAGGTGATGCCATGATTCCACTGATGGGAAGCCCCAACGCCGCGATGGCCTCGCAGACCGCCACGAGCGCCGCGTCGCGCTTTGCGTCGTCGCGGACAATTCCCTCGTGCACGTTGCCTTTACCGACCTCGAACTGCGGCTTGACGAGGATGACGTACCGGAACCCAGTGCCGAGAGCTGCGACGAGTGCGGGCAGAATCATCGTGACAGAGATGAAACTGACGTCGACGACAACGTCATCGATTGGGCCGACTTTCCACCCGTCGACGATTTCGCGCGACAGATCGCGAGCGTTCGTTCCCTCGACGACATGCACGCGAAAATCCGCGCGAAGCGTGGGATGAAGTTGCCCGTGACCGACATCCAGCGCGACGACCCGAGTTGCACCGCGAAACAGCGCCACCTCGGTGAACCCGCCCGTGGACGCGCCGATGTCGAGAACAGTGCGACCCCGGAAATCGAGACCGAATCGCTCGCACGCTCCGAGCAATTTGTTCGCCGAACGTGCAACCCATCGATCGAGCGCCGTCACCGCGAGAACCGATGCTGGGGAAACCTTGTGACCGGTTTTCGTGACAATCCGTTCGTCAACCCGGACACTGCCGGCTTCAATCAGACGCGCTGCGCGAGTGCGACTCTCGGCTAGTCCTCGTTCAACGAGAGCGAGGTCAAGACGCGTGAGTTCAGCGGGGTTGCTCATCGAGTCGCTGTCGGATCTCGCTTTCCAGCGCCGAAAACGCGGCCGCGCGCTGCTCCAGCGGCAGCTCCGAAATCGTGTCGAGGCTGGGCGACTGGTTTTCGTTATCCATGGTCACGAATATATCGCTGGTTCGACATCGAGCCCGTAAATACGAAGCCCCGAGCGATAGATGGCGGTGCAACCGGCGCGCAATAGGTTGAGCGGATCCGATCCTTTACGTTTCACCCGGACAACGTTGGCGGTCATCGTGACCGACGAATTGCCAACAGTGACTGTTGTCGTGTCACCTTTTTCCGTGACTACCGATTCGGGATAGTCCGTCGTCAATTCCCTGAGGTCCCCGAGGATGTAGGTCGGTTGCTGTTCCTCGGCTGCGGCGATTGCTTGTTTGCGGCCATCAATACCAGTGAGGACCAGCGCGCTGCGCATTCCCGCTCGATTCGCTCCCAGAATGTCGGTGTCCAAGCGGTCGCCGATGACGAGTGGGTTCTTGGCCGCGAACTTGTCGCGAGCAAAATCAAAGATTGCGCGTTCGGGCTTCCCCGCGAATACGGGAAGTCGGCCGACCGCGAGGTGAACAGCGGACACGAGCGTTCCATTACCCGGCGCAATCCCTCGGGCAACGGGAATTGTCCAGTCCGTGTTTGTTGCAACCCACGGAATACCCGTGTGTAACGCGAACGACGCCTCGGCAAGGTGCGTCCACCCAACCGTCGGCGCGAATCCTTGAATAACGGCGGCAGGCGAATCATTCGCCGAATCGGTAACGCGGAATCCCGCGCCGGCAACTTCGGTAA
>JBIIBI010000146.1:0-3063 GCA_044239485.1 Microbacteriaceae bacterium
AGAACACGGCGATCTTGGTGCGGTGGCCCTGGTGGCGCGAAATCGCGGCGACCTTGACGAGTCCCTGGCCTATTTCCGGAACCTCGAGTTCGAACAAGCGACGCACGAGGTCGGGGTGGTGGCGGCTTACCGTGATCGACGGCCCCTTCATCCCCTTCTTAACGTCGGTGATGACAACGCGAATTCGCTTGCCGTGCGTGTAGTCCTCGCCCGCGACCTGCTCGGGCGACGGCATGACGGCCTCGAGGTTCTTGCCGATGAGAACGTGAACCATCTTGGCGTTCGACGATTGCTGGATTACGCCCGAGATGAGGTCGCCCTTTTTGTGGCTGAACTCGCCCAGGATCTTCTCGTCATCGAGCGCGCGGATGCTCTGGAACAGAACGCGCTTGGCCTCGGCGACCGCGATGTAACCGAAGTCGGACGAGTCAACGACCTCTTCGCCGGTGCGCTCGTCCTCGTCGTTGTAGATGGGAGCGAAAATCGTGATGTCGCCGGTCTTGCGGTCGAGGCCGACGCGGGCGCGCGGGCGGCCCTTTTCGTCCTCGAGCTTGACGGCCGTCGGCTTGTAGTCGACGTCGTTCGGAATCGGGGTGATGTGCTTGATGTATGCGCGGACGACCGCGTCTTCGATGATGAGCGCGAGTTCCTCGAACGGAATCTCTTTCTCGACCTCGACGTCACGTAAGTTCTTGATATCGATGTGCATGAGCGCACCCCCTATTCAGTTCTGCCCTAACTTACCGCACAGTGACGGTCGTGAGCCACGCGAGCGCTTCGGTCGCGGGAATCTCGTTGCGTTCGCCGCTGCGGCGATCCCAGACTTCGACGATGCCGTCGGCCGCGCCTCGACCCGCAATCACGATGTACGGAACGCCAATGAGCTCGGCGTCACCGAATTTGACACCGGGTGAAACCTTGGGGCGGTCGTCAATCAGCGTCTCGAATCCGGCCGTCTCGAACTCGGCGGCGAGTCCTTCAGCGAGGTTTAGGGCGTCGTCGTCTTTGCCCGTCGCGACGACGTGCACGTGATACGGCGCGACCTCGATCGGCCAGATGAGTCCGCGGTCGTCGTTGTTGGTCTCGGCGATGACCGCGAGGATGCGGGTCACACCGATTCCGTACGAACCCATCGTGACCGTGACGAGTTTGCCGTTCTCGTCGAGGACCTTGAGGTCGAGAGCTTCGGCGTACTTGCGGCCGAGTTGGAAGACGTGGCCGATTTCCATTCCGCGAGCGGAGTGAATCGGGCCGGAGCCGTCGGGGGCCGGGTCGCCGTCGCGAACCTCGGCGATGTCGACGATTCCGTCTGCCGTGAAGTCACGACCGGCAACGAGGTTGAACACGTGTTTTTGGTCTTCGTTCGCGCCCGTGACCCACGCTGTACCGTCGACGACTCGGGGGTCGACGAGGAATCGGACTTTTGATGTGCCTTTAGCGCCGAGGACTGTGCCGGCAGTCGACCACGGGCCGATGTAACCCTTGACGAGAGCCTTGTTCTTGGCGAAGTCGGCCTCGGTCGCGGGCTCGACGGTCGCGGGGGCGAAAACTGACTCGGCGCGTTTCATGTCGACCTCGCGGTCTCCCGGAAGTCCGACCGCGACGAGTTCGCGGCTGCCATCGAGATTCGTCAGCGCGAGCACCACGTTCTTGAGCGTGTCAGCTGCTGTCCACGCGCGATCGGCGCGGGCGTGCTTGTCGTTCGCGAGGGCGACGAGAGTCTCGATGGTCGGGGTGTTGGGGGAATCAAAAACGTTCGCGGCGGGCTGCCCGTCTATCGGGATGGCGGCGGGGACGGTCGTACGATACGCCTCGACGTTGGCGGCGTACCCGCCGTCGCTCTGGACGAAAGTGTCTTCGCCGATCGGTGTCGGGTGCAGGAATTCCTCAGACTTGCTGCCGCCCATCGCGCCGGCGTCGGCCGAGACAATCACATAATCGAGACCGAGGCGCCTAAAGATTCGCTCGTACGCGTCGCGCTGCGACTGGTAGGAAACGTCGAGGCCCTCGTCGGTGTAGTCGAACGAATAGGCGTCCTTCATCGAGAACTCGCGGCCGCGCAGGAGGCCAGCGCGAGGGCGGGCCTCGTCGCGGTACTTGTCCTGGATTTGATAAATCGTGAGCGGCAAATCCTTGTATGAGTTGTACAGGTCCTTCACCATCAGAGTGAAGACCTCTTCGTGGGTCGGCGCGAGTAGGTAGTCGGCTTCTTTGCGGTCCTGCAGGCGGAAAATCCCATCACCGTATTCGGTCCAGCGGCCGGTGACCTCGTAGGGCTCACGCGGAAGCAGCGCGGGAAAGTGAACCTGTTGGGCTCCAGCGCGTTCCATTTCTTCGTGGATGACGTTCTCGACCTTGCGGCGAACCCGAAGCCCCAGAGGCAGCCACGCAAAAATGCCCGGAGCCTGGCGACGGATATACCCGGCGCGCACCAACAGGCGGTGCGACGTCACTTCCGCGTCGGAAGGATCCTCGCGCAGGGTGCGAACGAACAGGTGAGAGAGTCGGGTAACCACGGGTGCCAGCCTACCGTTTCAGCCATCCCCACCCTTTCCTCACCTGTTTCTGCAGACATCCGCACTTTCCCCACCTGTTACTGCAGACAATGTGGAAAAAATCGGCGCTAGCTCAACTTTTTGGGGATTTGTCTGCAGAAACAGGTGTGTGTGTGGGGTGCGTGTGCGGCCGAGCTGGCCAGACACGCACCTCTCTTACGTTTGTGGAAACCAAATCGCTCAATACTCGAGTTCCTGGCAACCAATCCGGGGTTCGCCGGCAAATCGGCACGGATCGACTATTCGGTTTCCACAAACGCAGGAAACCGAGCTTTTGGTTTCCACAAACGTGATTGCGGTGTGGTCGGCTTCGCGCGGGTAGGTCGTACGAGGGTAGGTCGTGCGCGGGTGGTGAAATCAGCCTTGTGCGGACAAGTGAGTAAGAGGCGCTTACTAGGCCGAGGTGGTGACGACGGGAGTGCCCGTTTCGCTCGCCGGCATTTCGGCAGCGAGGCGATTCGCCTCTTCGATGAGGGTCGCGACGATCTCGGATTCGGGGACAGTCTTG
>JBIIBI010000147.1:0-3056 GCA_044239485.1 Microbacteriaceae bacterium
ATCCAGTCGATGACACCGTCCTGAGAGAGGAGGCTTCGCCAAGCGTAGGCCTTGACCAAATAGGACGCCCACAGGGGCATGAGAATTGCGATGACGAGTGCGCGCTGTAGGCCCCGGCTTGCGACTTTTGCCATGAGAAACGCGATCGGGAGCGCAATCGCGATGTCGATAAGAGTAACGAGCAACGCTGCACCGACGGTTCGCAGGGTGACGGCGTGATACAGCGCATCTCCGAGGACCTTGGTGATGTTGTTGATGTTCCAGTCGACGAGGATTTCACCCGTGAACGAGTCGACCGTCCAGAACGCAGTGATGAGGAGCGCCACGAGCGCAGCGATGTAGACGAGGCCAAGCCAGAACAGCGGGGCCGACAACAGCAGCGCCAGGCGAACTTTTGCGTGACGGTAAAGAAAGACGGAGCCCCGCCGAGCCAGGGAGGCGCGCGAAGGCGACTCCCCGACCCGGTCGGGTGCAGACGAGGACACAGTGGTCATGTCTTACTCCTTGGGCTAACTAGCCCTTGATTTCCTGCCATGCCTGAGTCCAGGCGGGGTAGTCCATGCAGACGGCATCGGTGCGACCGTCGAGGCACTCAGCCGTCGGGGTCGTCCAGTACCAGAGCTGCGCGGCGTAGGCGGGGTCACCAGCGTGGAACGCCTCGCAGTCCGTGCGGAAATCACACGCGGCGTCGCTCGAGGGTGCTTCACCGAAGTAACCAGTCGCCATCGCGTTGGTTTCCGGGTCAGCCATGTGCTCGAGCCAGAGGTAGGCGCACGTGGGGGCCTCGGTCGTTGCCGAGATCATCCACGTGTCCGACCAACCAGTCGATCCCTCTTCAGGAAGGACGGATGCGATCGGTGCACCTTCGCCCTGGAGGACGTTGGTGATGACCTGCCACGTGGTTCCGACAACGCTGTCGCCGGTCGTGAAGGACTGAGCCTGAGCGAGGTAGTCGCTCCAGTACTCGCCGACAACGCCACGCTGAACCTTGAGCAGTTCGATTGCCGCAGCGAACTGCGTCTCGTCGAGTGCGTAGGGGTTCGTGATGCCGAGGTCAGGCTGCGTCTTCATCAAATACAGCGCTGCGTCAGCGATGTAAATGGGCGAGTCGTATGCCGTGATCTTGCCTGCGTGGGGGCTGTTTGCATCCCACACGACACTCCACGAGGTAGGAGCCTCGGGGAAAACCTCGGTGTTGTACTGAAGAAGGTTTGCGCCGTAGCCGTGGGGGATACCGTATGACTGGTCCTTGTAGGTGTTATGCGACTGGTTCTTCAAGAACTCGTAGATTCCCGCGTAGGAGGGGATGAGGTCGGTGTTGACGGGCTGAACATCGCCCGCAACCATCATGCGGAGCGACGCGTCACCAGAAGCGGCAACAACGTCGTAGTCTCCGGTCTTCATGAGGCTTACAGCCTCATCCGACGTTCCATAGGTCTTGGTCGTGACAGTACATCCGGTTTCCGTTTCGAAGCCAGACACCCAGTCGTATTCGGGGTAGTTAGTGCCGTCTTCGACGTAGCCAGGCCACGCAAGAATCGAGACTGCACCTTCGGGGTCACCGAGTTCGGTGAGCGCGGCGGGGCCTTCGGCGGTCGAACCGCCCGTGCCACAGCCGGCGAGGATCACGATCGAGGCGACCGCGAGTCCAGCAAACCCGGCACGCCGGGTCATTGGGTTGCGCATTTCTTTCTCCTTTGTTGGTGTTATTCGAGAGGTTAAGTCAGTGGTGCGAGGAACTGGGGGTGGACCGCGACGGTCACTTTCGCACCCAGCTTCGTGTCGGTGGTGTTGAGATCGTTTTGTTCGAGGACGGCTACACGTTTTCCGGCGTCGAGGTCGACGATGATTCGCGTGGATGCTCCGAGGAAGATGGTTTCGGCGACGGTCCCCGCGAGAGCGATGGTGCCGGCGGGCGCTTTACCTCGGACGATTTCAAGGTGTTCGGGGCGAATAGAGCACGCACCAGTGTGGCCGAGGACGACCTTTGCCTCATCAGCAGTAAACACCGCCGACGTGCCCACGAAGTTGGCGACAAAAGGAGTTTCCGGGCGACGGTACACGTCTTCCGCATTTCCGAGTTGGACAATTCCGCCTTCGTTGAACACGGCGATTCGATCCGAGAGCGTGAGGGCTTCCTCTTGGTCGTGCGTCACAAAAATGAAGGTGATTCCGAGGCGACGTTGAATTTCCTTGAGTTCGACCTGCATCTGTTCGCGCAATTTGAGGTCAAGTGCACCGAGCGGTTCGTCGAGGAGCAATACCTTTGGTTCGACGACCAGAGCGCGGGCCAGAGCGACGCGTTGACGTTGCCCGCCGGACAGCTGCGTTGGCTTGCGGTCGCCGTAGCCCTCGAGGCGAACGAGCGCGAGGGCGTCACGAGCGGCGTTGTTGCGCGCATCAGATTTCACACCGCGAACGCGAAGCCCATAGGCGACGTTCTCCAGAACGCTCATGTGCGGAAACAGTGCGTAGTCCTGAAAGACGGTATTGACATCGCGGTCAAATGGCGCGTCTTTCGTGACGTCTTTTCCGAATAACTCGACGGTTCCCGAGGTCGGTGTCTCGAATCCGGCGATCATGCGAAGCACGGTTGTCTTGCCGGAACCGGACGGCCCGAGCATCGAGAAGAACTCACCGGGAGCAATGTCAAGGTTGACACCGTTGACGGCGTTCACCGAGCCAAAAGATTTCGTCAGGCCAGTTAGGCGAATAGCAGGTTGGCTGCTCATGCCTCTCCTCTCTCACGCGTCGTTGCATGGGGACTTGACCACCTTAGCGAAACTAAATCGGTTCTGAGGCACGGAGGAGGATATTTCTGTTTCCGCCACGCCACGGGAATACTGTGGTCGCGTTTCGCATTGACAGGCTGTGTATAGTCGCTATTCGCAAACATGTTGCGCCTCGGTTGGGGATGCATCTCGGAGGGTCGAGGTACTCTCGCCGTAGGGCAGAAAAAGGAGAACTGTGGCTGATAAGCACACACTCGTCATCGTGGAATCACCCGCGAAGGCGAAAACCATCGCCAAATACCTTGGCGACGGTTACGAGGTTTT
>JBIIBI010000149.1:0-3025 GCA_044239485.1 Microbacteriaceae bacterium
CGGAATCGGGAACTCAATGTCGGTGTGCGCCGCATAGATGTCGGCCACGTTCTCGTTGATGGTGGTGATTTGGTCATCTGAGAGATCGGAGGACTTGGTGAACACGAGGAAAATCGACGTGCCAGTCGAGTCGGGGAATTCGGCGCTGATGCGAGAAACCTCGGCGGCTTCCGACGCCGTCGGCGCTCCGCTCTCGGGGGCAGTCTCTTCGTTGTCCGTCGCAGACAGAAAGAACATCGCTCCGGCGACTGCGGTCGAGAGGACCATCGCAATCAGAGCGGACCAGAATCGGTAAGTATTGTTCAAGAACATTGCGAAATCTCCGTACTTTTTCGTCACCGGCGCGGTGACCACGTCCCTTTAGCGTACCGAATTACGCCGCGTTAGAGGTCAGCAGACTGAGCCCGCTCGGCGGTGTTGAATTCCGAGTTTTTGTTGGACACCATTTCCCGAATGTCCTCGTCGGACATCGTTTCCGCCATCGCACGGAGCGTCGCGGGATAACCCGCGATTTGCTCGTAGCTCTCGACGGGAACAATCGAGTGAACGATGTCCGACGCATAGACGTGAACGAGGTTGACGGATTGCGCCCCATCAACCGAGCTGAGAAGCAACGACTTGTCCGCGCCGACGTCGACCGTATAGCAGGTCGCGCTAGCAACACTGACGGGAACACCGGCGAATTGTCCGAACGATGAGTAATGCAGGTGACCCGCGAGGATCGTTCGCACGTCGGTTGCCGCGACGACATCAGCTAGTCGGGATCGTTGCTCCAGTCCAATGAGTCGAACCAACGGATTATGCGCTTCGAGTGGCGGGTGATGCATCGCCAACACCGTGCCGTGGTCGGCGGGCGTCGCGAGTTCCGCCCCCAACCACTCGAGTTGGGCATCGGTGATGGCCCCGTGGTGATAACCGGGAACGGATGTGTCAAGCGAAACTATTCTGAGTCCGCCGACGTTGTAGACACGGTCCTGAACGTCATCACTCTCGTCGTCAAAGAGTTCGCGTGAATACACGTTTCGTTCGTCGTGATTTCCCATCACCCAGACAATCTGTGCGCCCAGCTCGGCGGCGACCGGCTCGACCAGTCCGCGAAGCCGTTGATATGCCTCGACTTCGGCGATGTCGGCGAGGTCTCCGGTGAAAACGAGAGCGTCGATCCGCTGATCGCCCGCTCGAAGACGGTCGAGGATGCGCGTGAGGTTCTGTGCAACATCCACAGTTGAGAAGAGTTTTCGGTCGCCCCCGAGCACATGAGTGTCCGAGATATGCGCGATGACGTGCGACGTGTTACCCGACTTAACCATGCCGTAAGGCTACCTCTCGGTTGACAGACTATTGCGAGAGATTTTGGTATGTTGTCGCTTGGCATATTTGAAAGGGCTTCCATGAATCGTCGTTTGAGTTCAATTGTTGGCGCGGTCGCACTCGTGAGCGTCGTGAGTCTTGGTGCGGGACCGAGCGCCTTTGCAGCGCCCACAAGCCAGGGCGGTTCGGACGGAGTCCTTTTCATGACAGAGAAAACCGACGGCGCCATCTACATTGGGGACATCCAAAACCCAACTGCACCTAAAGCAACCTTTTGGCTTGATGCTGCAAGCAGCGTCGATCAGGTTTCGGTGACCCAGACGAGGATTGGGTGGGCCAGTCGTACCAGTGGGTCAATAGAGGGCAAAGTGCTGATTTCTGACATCGACCTCACTGCGGGAACAATTGACGAGGTAGCGGTTCCGGGCACCGGCGGAATTCTCGCGTTGGGCGCCTCGATCCAGGACGAGACTTTTTACGCGATACGCAACGACAAGATTTACGTGATTCCGAGCGCTGGGGGTTCGCCGGTTCTCGCACTCACCGACGCGTCCCTTGCATCTGTCGAATGGGGACTGTGGGTTGACGGCTACAACCAGAAGGTCTTTTGGTGTTCACAATCAAACCTTTATGGCACAGAGATGAACGGTGACGGCACACTCGCCAACCTCACCACACTCTTCACCGGGACCAACCCGAACTGTGATGGCCTTGGGGTTGACCCCGTTACGGAACGCTTGTACATGGCGTCCTATAGCGCCTCGCCCCGCTTCTCCTGGGCAAACGCGGACGGAACTGGCTCAGTAACAGAAATCTTTGCACCTGATGTGCCTTCCGGCGGAGCGCCATCAAGCATGTTCGTCAGCCACGACACGGGCAAGATTTACATGGCTCGCGAGGACGCGGTCTACGAATTGAATTTCGACGGCTCCGGCGTGCGGGTGCTCTACACGGGATCACACGGCTCGAACGGTTTCCAAAACCTCGCGGTGGCTTATGGGCGCACCATTGACAATGTTGGTGGCGGCGGCGACGACGGTGGCGGCGGCGGTGGCGGGTCCGGCGACGGCGGCGGTGGCCAAACCCCGGACAACCGTGCCTTCACCGGTTTCGATCCTTTGCTGCCGGCAGGAGTCGCGGTTCTTTTCGTCCTCACTGGACTGGTGATTGTTGTTCGTCGCGCGACGTCCTAAGAACTCGATTTAGTCCACACTCGCTCATCCCGAGAAACGCGGCCTTCTGCTTGCATCACGCCGTCCATCGACGTGACGGCGACAGGCTGTACCCCAAAGAGTCGCTGTCATTGCGTGTGTGAATTTTGACAGAGCAGCGAGGTTTACCGATAGCGGGAACATGGGCTTTCGATCTCGCGTGAAAACAGGACTTTTTGGCGCGGGCCACGTCGCGCCCACTTGAGAGGCGAAGAGCGCATTCAAAATTCTCTCAGCGTGTCTCAAATTGACTTACGGCATTCCAGGACTTATTATTTAAATGAAATTGCATTAAAAGCGAAAGGATCCCTGCAATGAAATCAACTCTGAAAAAACTCGCGGCGGCGGCATGCCTCAGTGCGGGCGCACTGTTAATGGGTGTCGGCGCATCGACGGCCGCGGCCGTAACGTCATTGCCCGACGGGGAACGCCTCTACATGATCGAATCGAACGATAGTTTCAACGACTATCGACTATTTGAGATTGCTGCGGACGGAACCGCG
>JBIIBI010000150.1:0-3004 GCA_044239485.1 Microbacteriaceae bacterium
GAAACGGTGCCGCCATCGGAGTCCTAAAGTCGAGGTCGGAACAGTCTATCCGCGGCGCAGGTTTCGAAGCACGACCGCAGTTGCGAGCGCGGCTGAAGCGGCCTCTGCTCCTTTGTCCTCCCGTGAATCCGGCAATCCTGCACGATCGAGGCCCTGTTGCTCGTCATCGAGAGTGAGGACGCCGAAACCAACGGGCTTGCCTTCATCCAGCGCGACTCGGGTCAATCCGTCCGTCGCGGCGTTCGACACGAAGTCGAAGTGAGGCGTTCCGCCTCGAATGATGACTCCGAGACACACGACCGCGTCAGCGCCGGCCCGCAGTGCTGTTTGGGCAACAAGGGGAAGTTCGAAGGCGCCGGGGACACGAATCACGCTGTGTGTTGCGCCGGATGCATCGAGAACCCGAATGGCGCCGGCGATGAGACCGTCGGTGATGTCGTCGTGCCATGAGCCGGCGATGACGGTCACGGTCAAACCGCGTCCGTCAGCGGTGATGTCGGGAGAGCCGTGACCAGCCACGTTCTTATTCGCCGTCCTTTACGGTGACCGGCGAATTGACGAGAGCGCCGGGCAACTGGTGGCCCATACGGTCACGCTTCGCGCCGAGGTAACCGATGTTGACGTCTCCGACGCCGACGACGAGCGGAACGAGTTCCGTCACCTCAATACCGTGCTCGATGAGTTGACGGCGCTTTTCCGGATTGTTGGACAGAAGCCGAACGGACGAGATTCCGAGATCTTTCAAAATCGCTGCGGCGACGCCGTAGTCACGAGCATCGGCGGGAAGGCCGAGCGCGAGGTTGGCGTCCAGGGTGTCAAGACCGTCTTCTTGCAGACGATAGGCCTTCAGTTTGTTGGTGAGCCCAATTCCACGTCCTTCGTGACCGCGCAGGTAGACGACAACGCCGCCTTCTTTGTCGATTGTTTCCATCGCCGCATCGAGTTGCGGTCCGCACTCGCACTTCAGAGAGGCCATCGCTTCACCGGTGAGGCACTCGGAGTGCAGTCGCACGAGTGCGCCGTCGCCCGGCGTTCCCGAGACGATGGCGACGTGGTCGACTCGCGTTTCGTGGTCGCGGTAGGCACGAATTCGAAACGCACCGTGACCGGTGGGAACCTGGGTCTCCACAACGAACGAGTATCGGTGGGTGCTGGGGTCGGGGGAAGTCTGCCACTCGGTTCCGAGGTGTTCGACGAGTTCCTCGATAGAAACCATCGTGAGCCCGTGCTCGGTCGCAAAGGCTGCAAGCGTCGTGCCGCGCATCATGCTGCCGTCGTCATTGGTGATCTCACCGATGACGGCGACGGG
This sequence comes from Microbacteriaceae bacterium, assembly GCA_044239485.1. Taxonomy (GTDB): domain Bacteria; phylum Actinomycetota; class Actinomycetes; order Actinomycetales; family Microbacteriaceae; genus MWH-TA3. Next base: position 1,310 of record JBIIBI010000150.1, read on the forward strand.
CTGCAGTCCCGCCAGAGTCATGAGTTCGACGGCGGCTTCGGTGTGTCCAGCACGTTCCCGAACGCCACCGGCAACCGCCCGCAGCGGAATGATGTGACCGGGACGAATGAGGTCCCCTGGCCCGCTCGCGGGGTTTGCGAGCACACGGAGGGTCTCGGCGCGATCGTGCGCTGAAATGCCCGTCGTGACGCCTTCAGCGGCGTCCACGCTCACCGTGTACGCGGTGCGGCGCGAGTCCTGGTTGTCGGCGACCATGAGCGGCAGGTCCAGCTCGTTCGCCCGTTCGTTTGTCATCGGGGCACAGAGAAAGCCGCTCGTGTGGCGAATCGTCCATGCCAGCCATTCGGTCGTGACGAGTTCGGCCGCCATGACGACGTCACCTTCGTTCTCGCGCTCGGTCGAATCGGTGACGACGACGGGTTTTCCGGCTCGTAGTTCGGCAATGGCGGTTTCGATGAGTGTCATGCGAACGCCCCTTTCGTGAAGTGTGCGAGACGCGCGATGTGACGCGCGAGTATGTCAGTTTCGATGTTGACGATGTCACCAGCGACGAGAGATCCGAGAGTCGTCGCGACGAGCGTTTCGGGGATGAGCGACACCTCACACCAATCGTCGCCCACGGTCGAGACGGTCAGTGATACTCCGTCGATGGTGATCGAACCTTTGTCCACAACCAGCGGTGCGTGTTCACGGTTGAGGGCGAATCGAACGACGCGCCAATCACCCGACTGTCGAGTCTCGAGGACCGCTGCTGTTCCGTCGACGTGTCCCTGGACGATGTGGCCGCCCAGTTGCTCGCCTGCTGCCATCGCCGATTCGACGTTCACGGCGCGGCCGTCGCGCCACTGATCGGGGTTGGACATCGCGATGGTTTGGCCCATGACATCTGCGGTGAACGAGTCGTCGGTTTGATCGATAACGGTGAGACAGACACCACTGATAGCGATGGAATCCCCGTGTCCCGCTTTGGCAACGGCCTTGGGCGCCCGAACCGTGACCCGGACGGAATCGCCGGATTGTTCGGTTGCGGTGATGGTGCCGAGCTCGGCAATTATTCCGGTGAACACTAGTGAGCCTCTCGAGCCGTGACGACGATGGTTCCGCCCATGACCTCGGTGCTGGTGACGGTGAGGCGACGCGCGTCGGTCAGTGTTCCGATTCCGAGATCACTCGTGGCGGTTTTGTCGCCACCGAGAAGAATCGGTGCAAGGCACACGACGTATTCGTCAACGAGTCCTTCGCGGATGAACGAGTTCATCAGTCGCGGTCCGCCCTCGAGGAACAAACTGCGAACGCCGATGTTGTACAGGCGTTCAAGGATGTCAACGAGATTTCCTGATTCTTGCAAGACACCGCGAGGGTGGCTCCACAGGCCCGATCCATCGGGAAGAGGGGTGTCGCCGATCACGACGGCGAGCGGTTGGTTGGGGAACAGGTTTCCGTCGGCGGTTCGAGCAGTGAGGCTCGGGTTGTCGGCGATGGCGGTTCCCGTTCCGATTGCGATCGTGTCGTGTTGCGATCGCAAAAGGTGAATATACGTGCGCGACTCAGCCGAGGTAATCCACTGGCTGGTGCCGTCGGCCGCCGCTGTTCGACCGTCGAGGCTCGAACCCCACTTGGCTGTGACCCACGGGCGTCCGAGACGGTTTGCGGTCAACCACCGTTCGACGAGTTGGTAGCCCTCGCCTGAGAGAA
>JBIIBI010000151.1:0-2992 GCA_044239485.1 Microbacteriaceae bacterium
CGAGAAGGACCCGTCGGCCGCCATTTGGCTCGGCGAGTTGTGGAAGGAAGCCGGTCTTCCCGACGGTGTCTTCACGGTTCTTAACGGTGACAAGGAATCCGTTGACGGACTTCTCACCGACCCCCGCGTTCACGCAATCTCGTTCGTCGGTTCGACGCCCATCGCCCATTACGTTTACGAGACCGGTGCCAAGCACGGCAAGCGCGTTCAGGCACTCGGCGGAGCAAAGAACCACATGCTCGTCCTGCCCGATGCCGATCTTGACCTCGTTGCCGACTCGGCGATCAACGCCGGCTTCGGTTCGGCGGGTGAGCGCTGCATGGCGATCTCGGTCGTCGTCGCTGTCGAGCCGGTCGCCGACGTGCTCATCGAGAAAATCACCGAGCGCATGCGCTCGCTCGTCATCGGTGACGGTCGTCGTTCGTGCGACATGGGACCGCTCGTCACGGAACAGCACCGCGACAAGGTCGCGTCGTACATCGACATTGCGATTGCGGACGGAGCCGACGTGGTTGTCGACGGCCGCGGTATCGAGGTCGACGGAGACCCCAACGGTTTCTGGCTCGGACCCACGCTCATTGACAAGGTGCCGACGACCTCGAAGGTGTACACCGAAGAAATCTTCGGCCCAGTTTTGTCGATTGTTCGCGTCAAGACGTTCGACGAAGGAGTGGCTCTCATCAACGCCGGCGCTTTCGGTAACGGAACCGCTATCTTCACGAACGACGGTGGAGCTGCACGCCGATTCCAGAACGAAGTCCAGGTCGGCATGATCGGAATCAACGTTCCCATCCCTGTCCCTGTTGCCTATTATTCGTTCGGCGGATGGAAGTCGTCACTCTTCGGTGACTCGAAGGCCCACGGTATGTATGGTTTCAACTTCTTCACGCAAGAAAAGACCATGACGTCTCGTTGGCTCGACCCGAGCCACGGTGGGATCAACCTCGGTTTCCCCCAGAACTAGCTCAGTCTGCACGCTGACGTGAATACAAGCGGCGAGGCAATTCTCGTGGTGGGGGAGGAAAGCTTCACCCGCTCGGAGCTGACGGCGGAAACAACAAAAATCCGGAAGTCTCTTGATGATTTGGCAGCGCGCCTTGGCGACGACGCTTTCATTCCCATGATTGTTGACAATTCGATGGACTCGCACACGGCGCTCTTAGCCGCTGCCGAGATGGGCCTGAATGTGGCTGCGATTGATTCCACCGTAAAGACCGCACCCCTGGCAAAAATTCTCGAAAACTTTGATTCGCCCATCGTCGTCATCGCGAACCCGCTCATGAAGGTCAGAGAATTCCCGGAACACAAAGAATTCATTCCACTCCAACGCGCCCCGGTGGTCGCCGATGACGACGGCACAAAACCGTCCCGAAATGGTTCGGTTATTGTCTTTAGCTCCGGATCGACGAGCGACCCCAAAGGAGTGGTTCTTCGCTGGGAAGATATGGTCGCGTGGACGATTCTCCGTCACAGAATTGCCGAGGAGACAATGAAGAGCCACACAACAATCTTGAATCTTTCGCCAGTTTCGTGGGCATTGGGTTTGTTGAACCTTCTAGCGGTCATTGTCGGGGCACGACTGATAACGCTGGACACAAGTCGGTTTACTCCTCGTCAACTCTTGGCGGAAATTCAACGCGTGCAGCCGCACTATGTTTCAATACCGGTGAACCTTGCACAAATCTTGAGCAGTCCGGCCAAGGCATGGAAATCCGAGCCAGTCGAAAGCATTCAGGAACTCATGATTGGATCGGGCAAAGTGCAGTGGGAAACCGTCAATATGTTTTCGAGTTTTATCCCACAAACAGCGATTTTTTCGCACAACTTTTCCGCGACGGAAGCGTTCAGAATGTTCGAGTTGAGGGTCCCTTTCGGTGAGCTTCCTCAATCCGGGCGGGTGCCACTGGGCGGCCCTCGAGTTCCCGAGAATATTCGTCTTGAGCCCACCGCCGAAGCCAACACGTTTGAGCTCTTTGCAGCCGGAGATATCGCGGTTGGCTATATCAACAAACAGCAATCCCAGGAGGCCTTTTCACGGGATAACAGCGGAAAGCTCTGGTGGAAATCGGGAGAACTCGTGAGCGTGGACAGTGAAACAGGAGAGTACTTCCATTTCGGTCGCAAAGACAGCCTCGTGAAAGTGAACGACCACAACGTTCACCTCGACGAAATCGAACGTCTCATCCAGAGCCACCCAGCGGTAAAAATGGCTGCGGTAATCCCCGTGACCGTTGCGGACAGAATCCGAATTGTGGCCTTTGTTTCGTGGATTGACGGCAGCCCACCGAGTCACGTCGCGATTCTCGAGCATCTCAGTGGTTCGCTGCCGAGTTATGCGATGCCTCAGCACATTATTGATCTCGTTGAATTCCCTATAACCCGGACTGGAAAGATGGACCGGGGGGCACTTGCGAAAATCGCCTCCGACCGGTTTGCCTGATAGAGAGAAGTGCGTGCACACGTCATGACTAGTGTTTCGAGCAACAAAGACCGTAGCGACCGCCGGTTGGCCGCGCCGAAAATTTTGTTGCGCGATGTTGAACTGAGCTACCGAAACAAGACCCGCGAAGAACGTGTGTTCGGCCCGGTGTCCGCAGAGATTGCCCCGGGACAAACAGTCGCGATGGTCGGACCATCCGGATGCGGGAAATCCAGCCTGCTCAAGGCAATCATTGGCGACCTCGAACCGTCCGAGGGAACCATCGGTTTTGTCAACGAGTCATCAACGAAACCAAAGCTTGCGGTGGTTTTCCAGGAAAACACTGTTTTTCCGTGGTTGACCGCACGAGAAAACGTCGCCTACCCGCTTCGACTTTCCGGTACTTCACAACGTGTGCGCGACAAAACGGCAATCGACTGGCTTTCCCGAGTGGGGCTACGCGACAGCATCGATAAGTACCCGGCAGAGCTTTCTGGTGGAATGTTGCAGAGGGTCGCTCTTGCGCGCGCATTGGCGCACGAGCCCGATCTGCTGGTTCTTGACGAACCGTTC
>JBIIBI010000012.1:0-11788 GCA_044239485.1 Microbacteriaceae bacterium
CTGCGATGGCGACCCGCTATCTCGGGTCTGGTTTTGACATTCATGGCGGCGGGCTCGACCTCCGGTTCCCGCACCACGAAAACGAGCTCGCACAGTCGCGCGCAGCCGGAGACGAATTTGCCACGACGTGGCTTCACAATGGGCTCGTCACGATGAACGGGCAGAAGATGTCGAAGTCGGTCGGAAACGTGATGAGCGCGGACGACTTGTTGTCGCAGACCGACTCGGCGACGGCTCGATACTTCCTGCTTGCGCCGCAATACCGTTCGACAATGGACGTCAATGACGGGTCGCTGACGGAAGCCGCTGCCGCATGGGATCGAATTCGCGGATTTGCCCGACGGACAGCCGACCTGGTCACCGCCGCCCCCGAGGTTCCCGAGGCATTCGCCGCCGCGATGGATGACGACCTCGCTGTTCCGGCTGCGTTGGCGGTGTTGCACGACACGGTGCGAGCCGGGAACACCGCGCTCGACGCGTCGGATGATGCCGCCGTGCTCGCTCGCGCGAACGAGGCCGCGGCGATGGTGAATGTGCTTGGGCTGACCGTAGCGACAGACTCCACCGAAGCGACCCACGCGGCGCTCGGGACACTCATTGATCGGCTCATCACCGAACGCAACCGCGCCCGCGCGGACAAAGATTGGGCGACAGCCGACAGAATTCGCGACGATATCGACGCCGCGGGAATCACGCTGGAAGACGGCGCCGACACAACCCGATGGAGCATCAACAATGGTTAAGCCAGGAAGACCAGGAGCGGCAAAAGCCAAAAAAGGCCCACTCAAGGGATCGGGGGGCAAGCAGCGCCGTTCCCTCGAGGGCAAAGGACCGACCCCCAAAGCGGAAGATCGGACGTGGCATCCCGCGGGGAAGCGCAAGATTGCGCAGGATCGATTGACCGAAGCCCGCGAACGATTCGGGAAGACGAGCTCGAAGGCACCGCAGAAGACGGTTCGTCGCGGCAAGGACAGCGACAACGAAATCATCAACGGTCGTAACTCGGTGCTCGAGGCGCTTCGAACGAACGTTCCGGCGACGACCCTGTACATCGCCTCGCGGGTTGAATTCGATGATCGTGTCAAAGAGACGCTCGCGCTTGCCACCAAAAAGGGCATCGCGATTTTGGAAATCATGCGCCCCGAGATGGACCGCCTGTGCGGCGAGAACTCGGTGCATCAGGGAATCGCGCTGGCGGTCCCTCCCTATGCCTACAGCCACCCGCTCGAACTGCTTGACGCCGTCGAAAGCCGTGGACAGACCGCGCTGTTTGTTGCGCTCGACGGTGTGACCGACCCCCGTAACCTCGGTGCCATCATCCGCTCGGCCGCTGCGTTCGGTGGGCACGGAATCATCGTGCCGCAACGTCGTAGCGTTGGCGTCACCGCGGCAGCGTGGAAGACATCCGCCGGAGCCGCGGCGAGGCTTCCCGTGGCGATGGCCTCGAACCTCAATCAAGCGATCAAGAATTTCAAGGAACGCGGAGTCTTTGTCATCGGCCTCGACGGTGGCGGAGACATGACGTTGCCCCAAATCGATATTGCGGATCGTCCGTTGCTCATCGTCGTTGGCAGCGAGGGCAAGGGGCTGTCCCGGCTCGTCACCGAGAACTGCGACGCGATTGTCTCGATTCCGATCGGAGCAGCCACCGAGTCCCTGAACGCGGGAATTGCCACGTCCATCACGCTCTACGAAATCGCGATGCGCCGTGCCGGCGTGAATGGCGCCCGCTAACGCACGAGCACGTGTCGGCTTCGGGAACCGGGAATTGCCGAAACGCGCTTGCGCGATAAACTAGGGAAGTTGTTTCGACATTTGCGCATATGCCGCACTGACGTCAGGAAAATTTTCAATGAACGCACAACGACCCACCCGAAACCAAGCCCGCGAACTAGCGCGCGAGAAGGCTCGTGAAATGCGCCTTGCTGGTAGCTCACGAGTCAAGCGAAACCGAATCTTTGTCCAACTGGGACTCGGCGTCTTAGCACTCGCAGTCATCGGCGCGTTGACGGCCGTCATCCTCACCGCTTTTCAGCCTGCCGGCCCCGGGCCACTCAACATGCAGAGTGATGGCATCAAGATTTCTAGCGGAAACGTTGGCGTACCGACGCCCGCAAACCCGTCCGACGCGAGCCCCGTGGCAAGCCCCGCGAACGCTGAGGGAGTCGTCGACATCACGCTGTACGTCGACTACCTGTGCCCGATTTGTCGCCAGTTCGAAGAAGCGAACAAGGTCGCGATTGCCGACCTGCTCGCCCGCGGTGCGGCGACGATCGAGATTCATCCCATTGCGATTCTGACAAACCGTTCGCAGGGCACCCAGTACTCGTTGCGTGCGGCGAATGCTGCGGCGTGTGTGGCGAATGACTATCCCAACAGCTTCATGAATTTCCACAACGCCCTCTTTGACAACCAGCCTCAAGAGGACACCCCGGGGTGGACAGACGAGGAACTGATCGGATTCGCGAAACAAGCGGGTGCGGGTCCAGCGGTCGAACAGTGCATCAATGACCAGAATTTCAAGGACTGGGTCAAAGCGAGCACCGAACGTGCGATTAGCGGAGACATCGCTATCAACAACAAGGACAAGAAGTTCACGGGTGTGACCGGAACACCGACGATTGTCATCAATGGCAAGCAGTTCAACCCGGTGTATGACCCGACTGCGACCCCACAGTTCAGTGTCGAAGACTTCCTTCGCGCTGTTGTGACCGCCGCGGGCGTACAACAATAGCCCGCGTCGCCAGAGGCCACTTGGTACTCTGGTGATGTCGCCGACTTAGCTCAGCTGGTAGAGCATCTGTCTTGTAAACAGAAGGTCACGAGTTCGAACCTCGTAGTCGGCTCGAAAAAGCCACAGAACCCAGAGGAGTGAATCGTTGTCAACAGAAAACGCAGATTCATCGCCTGCACCGCGACGTTCTCTCAATCCTTTTGTCGTACTCGGAATCGTCGGTGTTCTCGTGGGCGGCGCCTCGTTCGGGGCGGGGTACCTGCTTGAGGCGGGTGCGCAGACTCCCGTAGCAGAGCCGACGGCGGTCGCGCGACCGGTTCCCGCCGAACTCGCGGAACCGTCGGGGGTCCGTACGTGTTCCGTGGGTAAGGCAAGCGCTCATCGCGCTCTTGGCAAGCAGACTGTCGTTGTTTTTGATGAATCAGGAAACCGTTTGCTCGTCGACAATGCAGATGAGGCGATCCCAATGGGAAGCGTCATGAAGGTAATCACCGCCGCGGTGGCTCTGGACATCCTTGGTAAAAAAGGGAGATTCACAACCCGCGTGGTTGACGGTTCGACCGCGGGCACCGTGATCGTGATCGGTGGCGGCGACCCCACTCTTCGGGCAGGAGGGACGTCCATTTACTCCGGAGCCCCGAGCATCGCGGAGCTTGCCAGCAAAACCGTGAGCGCGTACCAGGCAAAGTACCCCGAAAGCCCGACAATCACGCGTGTCTTGATTGATCTCTCGATGTTCCCGGCTGACGACGCATGGCACTCGTCCTGGCCTGAGTCCGAACGCACCATCGGTTACCAACCGCGAATTGTTCCGTTCATGGTCGACGGCGACCGTGCCAACCCGGGTTTACAGACGAGCCCTCGTTCGACGGACCCCGCGCTCAAGGCTGCGAACGCGTTCGTTTCTGCCCTTCAACAAGCGGGGAATGGTGCCGGTGTCGTCGAGATTGACTTCCAAAGTGCTCCTGGAAACGCCAAGGAACTCGCGTCCGTTCAATCAGCACCTGTGTCCACTCTCATCCCCCAGATGTTGCTGTACTCGGACAACACTCTGGCCGAATTTCTGATGAGGGCGTCGTCCGTCAGTGCAGGGTTCGACGGAGGTTCCGATTCCATCCAACAGCTTGTGCTGAGTTCGCTCAACAAACACGGTGTGGACATGACGGGAGGGACATTCGTCGATGGCTCGGGTGAATCGAACATGGACCTGATTCCCCCGCTTGCGATGGTCGAACTCGTGAACCAAGTTTTCCAGGGCGACGAAAAGCTTGCGTCCATCGCCGACGCGCTGCCCGTAGCAGGACGGTCGGGATCGCTCGCGTCGCGCTTCGTCGGTGGCGCAGAGAAAGCGCGCGGTCGTGTTTCCGCGAAAACCGGCTGGATAAATGGCGTGTACTCACTCGCCGGTCAGATTTCCACCAAACGCGACGGCCGACTCTACTTCGTCGTGGTCGCGCGCGGCAAGGTTGATGCCTCCGCTATTCCCGCAATCGACAATCTTGTTGCGGGAATCTATTCCTGCGGCACCAACCTCGCACCGTTCTAGGACCCACATGACTAACGCGCTCATCGTCGTCGACGTGCAGAACGATTTCACCGAAGGTGGATCGCTCGGCGTCAAAGGCGGAAACGTCACTGCGGCGTCAATCACGGATTACATTCGCACCCACAAATCCGGCTACTCGCGGGTCATTGCGTCACGCGACTGGCACTCACCCGACGGGGACAACGGGGGACACTTCGCGGACAAACCCGACAGGGTGACGACGTGGCCACGGCACTGCGTTCAGGGCACGACGGGCGCTGCTTACAACCCTGCGCTCGAGTCGGAACTCATCGACGTACAGATTTATAAAGGAGATGGCAAGCCCGCCTATTCCGCGTTCGAGGGGAACACCCCTGGCGGTGCGACGCTGGATGAAGTCCTCACCACGGCGAAGGCCCGGCACGTTGACATTGTTGGCATCGCAACCGACCATTGCGTTCGGGCGACGGCTCTTGACGCGGTCGCGAAAGGTTACACCGTGACGGTCCTGGTCGACCTGTGTGTCGGGGTGATGCCGGTCACGTCGATCGCCGCGATAGCGGAGATGGTCGCGGCGGGAGTCAACATCCGCTACTCATCTCAAAACGAGCGGTAGAGAGCATTAGTTGGTCGGGGTAGACCCCGCCTCTTGTCCCGGAAGAATGATTTAGGGCCACCCAGAGGCGGCCCTAAATCATTGGTCGGGGTAACAGGATTTGAACCTGCGACCTCGTCGTCCCGAACGACGCGCGCTACCAAGCTGCGCCACACCCCGTCTGTAATCGCTTAAGCGTACCCCGAATCTTTTGCGCTCAGAGTTATCAGAACTGCTTCGGGTGGGCAGGCAAACCGAACGGGAGCATAGATTGACGTTCCGATTCCGGCGCTGACATTGAGAAAAGCGTGCCGGTCGAATCGGTTCCAGACGTTCATTCCACGGGCCAGAGCGAGCGGGAGGTCGCTGTTTGTGGTCAATGCGCCGAAACCGGGCACACAAACTTGACCGCCGTGCGTGTGCCCCGCAAAAATGGCGTCAGCCCCGAGAGTTGTCAGTGCGTCAAGCACACGACGATAGGGCGCGTGGGTGACTCCCAGAATCGCCGCAACGGGTTCGTTCGTGCGTCCGAGAGCGTCGTCCAGAGAACCAGCGACGATGTCGAGTCGATCGAGGTCGAGGTGAGGGTCGTCGGTTCCGGTGAACACAATTGGTGATTCGTTGACGGTCATTCGATGTGATGCGTTGTTGAGGTCGAGCCACCTTAGCGACGAATAGACCGCGTCGAGACCGTCGGTGTCGATACGTTCACCGTCCTGATCAGGTTGAGACGGTCTGAAAAGGTAGGTGAAAGGGTTGGGCATTCTCGGCGCAAAGTAATCGTTCGAGCCGTGCACAAACACACCCGGTGTTCCCTCAAAAACGGACAGCGCGCGCGCGAGTTCGGGAACAGAATCCGCGTGCCCGAGCGAATCGCCCGTGACGATGATGAGATCGGGGCGGAGGGAAACCAGGCTACGAATCCATTTGACCTTGCGCTTTTGCCATGGCGCCAAGTGGATGTCGGACAAGTGGAGTACCCGAATACTGGGTGAACCGGGTTCCAGCACGTCAATTGATTCGTTCCGTACCGTGAACACGTTGCGTTCGACGAGCGACGCGTATGCAAGCGCACCTAAGCCGATTGCTGTAACCGCGCCAACAACTGCGGGCAAGGTCATGGACAGTCTGTTATTGGTTTGAGCCTGAGAATCGTCACCCGTACATACTCCGTAGGTTCCTGAACGGTACCCGGTGCGGGGTATTGTCCTATGACGTAACCGAGTCTGGTGTTCGCGGCGTCGCAGGTCAACTGGCTAGTCACGTTCACCGTTGCCACCCCCGCATTATTCAGCGCAAGGACCGCATCGGCCTCCAGCGTCAGCGTTGTGATGAAGTCCGGCATGGTGAACCCAACAGGTCCGGATGATCGGTAAATCTTGACCGTCATCCCGTTCGCAATTAGGCCGCCCTCCCCGGGTGAGCTTCGCGTGACGAAACCCTCCGGGATTGTTTCCGATGGCTCGCGCCGACCGACCGTGACTTGGAGCCCAAGACCGACGAGTAGTGTCGTCGCCTCTTCAACGCTCAAGCCGGTGACTGCGGGTACCTTCAGACCGTTGCCCTGGAGGAATCGGGTTGGAGGCGCCGGCCAGTCCTTCTCGCCCGAGTACATCCGGTCTGCTGCTCTCATTACCGCCGACATGATTTGGTGGCGGTACAGGGCTCCATTGGGGAACTGGCGCATCGGGAACTTGCCGACAATGTTTCCGACCCATGCCACGCTCGCGATGCGCGATGTGGATGCGACAATCCAGGTCTGGTTCGAACTGTCCGTCGTTCCGGTTTTACCAAAAATCGGGACGCCGTCACGGGGGTTAGACGCGGAACCCGTTCCACCGCTCATTACGGCTTTCATGGCGTAGATCGCGGCATGCGCAACGTCGGGCTCAATCGCTTGACTACATGTTTCGGGCTGTCCGGGCAATTCTTCACCGCCTGGACCAACAGCGTGGTCGAGGATGATGAGTTCGCAGAATTTTCCGCTATTCGAGATACCTGCCCAGGCATTCGCCATCGTGAGAGGGGCGATTTCATTCGTTCCCAGAATCGCGGAGGGGTTGGATTGCATCCGGGATCCATCGGCACGGTGAACGCCGAGGGACTCTGCCGTCTTGCGAATTTCGCACTGGTCGAGTTGCTCACCAATCGACGCGAACGCGGAGTTAATTGAGGCAGTGACAGCGGCCAGCACGGTGACGGCTTTGGGAGCGGCCGAGTCGTTCTTGAATTCCCACTTGCCTCCCCACGGGCCGCCACTGTCTTCACAGGTGTCGACGTAGTGGGACTGGTCTTTTTTGAATTCGCTCGCGTTCACAAGTTCACTGAGGCCGTGGCCCGCCTGAAACCAGGCAAGAAGACCGAAAATTTTATAGGTCGATCCGGTCTGGAAGCCACTGGATCCGCCGTAATCGCGATCGGTCGAAAGGTTGATAGCCGTGGAGTCTTTTCCACCACCCTCGAGGGTGTCGTTGAAAGTTTTGTTCTGGGTCATAGCGAGAACACGGCCCGTCCCGACCTCTACGGAGTTGAAGACCGCTCCGATTTTGAGGAGGGGAGAGTATTTGGGTACGCGCCACACCTGTTTTTGCGCGAACTTTTGTAACGAGTAGTCAAGCGTCGTGTACAGCTTGTAACCACCGATATTCCAGTTCGTGAGTCGTTCGTCAACCGTTGCTCCGAGAGCATCGAAATTGGCAACATTTTTCACGACATAGTCGCAGAAATACTTTGTGAACTTATCGCCGGCGATACATCCACTTGACGGGTCGGTGAGGTTGATGAAATTCTCGTCCACGGGAATCGAGACGGCCTCTTGATACTCGGACTCTGTGATGTGTCCTTCATCGCGCATCGACGCCAAGATGTCGTCACGCCGGATTTGGTTGGCGGGAAAGTTTTCGGGCTGTGCGAGATTTCGCAACACGGGGTACTGCACGATCGCCAGCAGCGACGCGGCCTGTGAAATGGTGACGTCCTTGGCGCTCACACCGAAATAGCGATTCGCAGCGGCTTCAACACCGTAGGTGTTGCCACCGAACCCGGAGATGTTCAAGTACGCCTCCAGAATTTGTTCCTTACTGAAACGCTTCTCCAGACCAATCGCCAGTTTGATTTCCTTGAGCTTGCGCTCGGTGGTCGTCGCCGTCGCTTCGGCGTATGCCGCGGTTCGAGCCTCCTCGGTCGGCAGCGCTTCGGCGCGCTGGACGTAGATGTTCTTGATGAGCTGCATGGTCAGAGTCGATGCTCCGGACGTAACACCGCCAGAGGCGACGTTTCCGATCGCGGCACGAATGATTCCCGTGAGGTCGACACCCTTGTGTTCGTAAAAACGACGATCCTCACCGTCAACTGCCGCATCCTTGAGATACTGTGACATTTCGTCCAGCGAAACCTCGACTCGGTTTTGCCAATAGACATCGGCAATTTTCACGTAGCCCTTTTCGCGGTCAGCTCTTTTCTGAACGTAGATTTCGTTCTTCTGTGCTTGGCGACCGATTTCAATAAAGTCAGGAAGTGCGTCAAACACCGACAGGGTGTTCTTGATGGCGATACCACTCACGGCGAGTAGCGGCGCGATCATGACCGCGACGAGGACACCCGAAATGATTCCGACAATGCCCAATCCGAGCCAAGAGCCGACAGTGGTCGTGAAACGCGTAAAGGGGTTGGGCATAGACTCAAGATTACCTAGTCAACCTAAGAATTTCCGAAACGGAGGCACTGTGAGCCATTGGGAATATGCGACAACACCGCTCATCATTCACTCAACCACGCAGATTCTCAACACGTGGGGTGAGGAAGGCTGGGAGCTCGTCACGATTATTGCGGGGCCGGAAGGCGGCCTCGTCGCCTATTTCAAGCGCCCCCTGAACGGTTAGGGAATGCCCGTGTCCGTTACCGCGCGTCTCGCCGAATTGGGAATCGTTATCCCGGAGGTCGCCAAGCCCGTTGCGTCCTACCTGCCCGCGACAATCGCGGGAAATCTTGTGTTTACCGCCGGCCAACTTCCGTTTGTTGACGGTGCTCTGCCGGCAACCGGAAAGGTTGGCGCAGAGGTCAGTGCCGAGGACGCTAAGGAGTTTGCGCGGATCGCCGTTCTCAACGCTCTCGCGGCAGCACAGACGGCAATCGGGTCGGTTGATCGAATCACCCGCATTGTCAAGCTCGTGGTTTTCGTTGCGTCCGCCCCTGATTTCAGCGGCCAACCGGCTGTAGCGAACGGCGCGAGCGACACGCTCGTAGAGATTTTTGGCGACTCGGGTCGTCACGCGCGAAGTGCCGTCGGCGTCGCGGTGTTGCCGCTGGATGCCCCGGTCGAACTCGAACTCATCGTCGAATTCGAATAGACGCTCTCGAAACCGCATATTCACAGTCGCACTGGGTGACTGATTCTCCCCAGCGTGAGGCATCGATCCACCACCTGACCATCGGGGCACAACGCTGGGGGCATGAGCCCAACTCTCAACGCGTTTCTCGGTCCCCTTGCATCGGCCGTTGACGACAACGTCCGCGATCTCTGTGTCACAGGAGACGGACGAGTGTGGCAGAGCACCGGTCACGGATTCGTCGCAACGGACATCATCGTGGATCCGCGCGAGGCGAGGCGCATTGGAGTCGGACTTGTCGAAACGGCGGGTGGCCGAGTCGACGATGCACGACCACTCGGTGATGCGGCGCTCGCCGGTGAGGTCAGAATTCACGTCGCGCTTCCGCCGATTGCGCGCGACGGCGCCATTCTGACGCTTCGGTTTCCGCGGCACAATCCCGTCACCGCCGAGGACTACGTGGTGGGAGACGACTGGGATTGGGGAGAACTGGTCGACCAGTCAATCCTCATCACGGGCGCGACGGGAAGCGGCAAAACGACCCTGATCGAGTTCTTGATGGCACGCGCGCCGACCTCTGATCGAATTGTCGTCATCGAAGACATCCCCGAGATTTCACCACGCCACCCGCACGCCGTCTTTCTGTGCACTCGCGCGGCGAACGCGGAAGGTGCGGGCGAGATCACGATGAGCTCTCTTGTGCGCGAATCGTTGCGCATGAGCCCCGACCGCATCGTGCTTGGCGAAGTTCGCGGCGCTGAAATCGTTGACCTACTCGTGGCTCTTACCGCGGGCCATCTCGGACTTTCGTCGCTCCACGCCCGATCACTCGTCGACGTCCCAGAGAGATTGACCGCGTTGGGGATGGTGGCGGGACTTGCCCCCGATACCGTCGCGCGGCTCGCCGCCGTGGCCTTCGACCGGGTCATTCACTGCGAACGAACCGCGACCGGAAGTCGGCTGAGTTCCGGGACGTTTCGACGGGTTGGCGACCGACTCGAGGTGACGCGATGACTCCGACCGAACTGAGGCGACTCGCCGCAACGCTGGATGCAGGGGTGGCGCGACTCGATGACCGTGGCGGCGACGATGTTGTTTCTGACATCCTCGAGATCGCACGCGAAACGGGAGCGCCTCGGACGCGGGTGCTGCGCCTTGTCGCCGACGCTCTTGATTCGAACCTGGAATTGGAACGCGAGGCCATTATCGCCGCCGCCTCTGCCCGCCATTCGGCGGTTGTACTGACGGCACTGCCGGTGTTCACCCTGGTTGTTACCGAGTTTTTCGGAATGCGCGCTCTCGCTTTTCTCCTCGGCGGACCGGTCGGCTGGCTATGTCTCGCCGTCGGGGTGGGTGCGTCCGTCGGCGGATGGGCGTGGATGGCCCGACTGCGCCGTCGAATCCCGGTCCCGTCGCCAGCGACCGGTGTTCTTGGTGATGTCGTCGCCGAGATTCTGTCGGTCACTGGGTTACGCACCGACACGGAAAACGCTCTGCGTGCTTGCGGCGAACGGTGGGGCTTCGTCGACGAATGGACTGCTATCACGGATATTCGATCGGCATCTCGAGAGACGGGGATACCCGTCGCCGGACTTATCCGCGCGGATGCGGACGAACGACGACGGTCCGCCCGATTCGGGGTTCGGGAAGCAATCGAACGGCTCCCCGGGCAGATGCTCATCCCGCTCGGAGTCTGTTTGTTCCCCGCGTTCGTGACGCTGACCGTGGTTCCCGCCATCGCCGGGATGGCGCAGGGGTTCTTCAGATCGTCGAGCTAGTTGACCTGACCATCGATAACCCGAACAACCGTGGTGTCCAGAAGTGTCGTTGTGTCGCCGATCTCGCGACCCTCGGCGATGTCTCGCAACAAGCGCCGCATGATCTTGCCTGAACGGGTCTTAGGCAAATCCTCGACCAGATAGATGTCACGAGGTCGGGCAATCGCACCGATCTCTTCCACCACGTGTGCTTTCAGCGAGGCGATGTCGTCCGCAGGACTCGCGACTCCCACGGCACGTTTTTTGAGCACGACGAAGGCGACGACGGCCTGACCGGTGATTTCGTCCGCAGCGCCAACCACAGCCGATTCGGCGACGGACTGATGTGACACGAGTGCCGATTCGATTTCCATCGTCGACAGACGGTGTCCAGACACGTTCATCACGTCATCGACTCGACCGAGCAGCCAGACGTCGTTGTCCGCGTCGAGGTGAGCCCCGTCACCCGCAAAGTATGTGTTGGCGAACGTCGACCAATAGGTCTCTGTGTATCGCTCGGGGTCTTTCCAGATTCCGCGAAGCATCGATGGCCACGGTTCGGTGATGACGAGGAGCCCGCCGGCCGCAGACCCAACGGGGGCGCCGTTGTCGTCGAGCACGTCGACAGAAATCCCGGGGAGGGGAACCTGCGCGCTACCCGGCTTCGTCGTCGTGATTCCGGGTAAAGCCGAGATCATGATGGCACCCGTTTCGGTCTGCCACCACGTGTCGACAATCGGGCATTTGTTGCCGCCAATCACCTCGCGGTACCACATCCACGCTTCGGGGTTGATCGGTTCACCAACCGAACCGAGGACCCGCAGCGAGGATAGGTCGCGTGCTTGGGGA
>JBIIBI010000152.1:0-2899 GCA_044239485.1 Microbacteriaceae bacterium
GGTGACGGCGGCGCACTGGCTCCGCTACGACTCGCGACGTCGTTCTTCGCCGGCGCGCGCGTCGGTTCCGGAAAACAGTGGTGGCCGTGGATCAGTCACCGCGATGAAGTCCGTGCCATCGTGCACCTCATCGATTCGAAACTGTCGGGTGCGGTCAATCTCGTCGGGCCGACCCCAGCGCGTTCCGTCGAGGTGACGCGCGAGCTCGCTCGAATCATGAAGCGCCCCCACCTGTTCGTGATTCCCGCGTTTGCCATCGGGCTGTTGGGCGCTGCAGGCCGCGAGTTGTTGTTGTGGTCGCAAAAAGTGTCACCCACCGCACTGGAGAAAGACGGCTTCGTGTTCGAGCACCGAACCGTCGCCGAGGCCCTGCGCTGGGTTATCTCGGGAACGCGCCGGTAACGAACCGAACGCTGCGGGCGAACGAACCGAACCGAGCGGGGTTCCGCAACCACAGCGCCGCCCGTATCGCCGGTGCGAGCCTTCCGAACACGCGGTCGAAAACACGAGACCGTGCCCGGGCATCGGCATCGGTGCCGAACCGGGTGCCCGACGAATCCTTCGGGTGCTGACTGAACGTTATGGGGAAATAGTCGCACTTGAGTTTTGCGCGGTTCGCATCGGCAACAAAGATGTACTCGTCTCCGAGGAAATTCTCTGTCCCCGCCCCGAAGTTCTCGTCGAACCAAACGTTCGCGCGGCGAATCAGGGCGGTTCGAACCGCGAGCTCGATTGTGCCAACCCGGGCCGAGTTCCAGATCGTCGCCTGCTCGCGAATCGCCGGGTAACGCTTTCGCAGTGCACCGGTTTCATCGTTGGCTCGACCAAGCAACACCGCGAGACGCGGATTGTCCTCGAACGTCGCGCGAACCTCTGCGAGCCCCTTCGGGAGCCAGGTCACGTCCTCTTCGCCGAAAACCAATACCTTTCCGGCTGCCTCTCGAATTGCGGCATTGCGGCTCACGGCTACTCCGGTTGATTTAAGGCGGATGACACGGACATCGTCGCGTTGTGGTGCGATATCCCCAGACCCCTGAACCACCATCAGAATTTCCGTGTCAGCGCGAGCGCGCGGCAACACGACACGCGATAACCCCTCGGCCAGGACCGAGTAAGCAATGGTCAGGGCCGGCTCAGTCACTGTTGACCCTCGCTCGAGCGAATCGCATCAGCCCAGAGGCAATTCCCGAATACATCTGCCCAATCATGCGAACCGCGAGGAACGAGACGAGCGCGGCGCCGGCCGCGATCTCGCCCAAGACCGTCAGTGCAATCAGGGCGGCCATGAGAATCATGACGCCGATACTCGCAATCAGCGACGCGAGCTCGCCCGCCTTGATTCGAGCGCGGACTTTGTCGGCACTCGACGCCGGATCCTTCGCCTTTTGCTGGTCGCGGAAACCCTGCTGGGTGACGAACTGACGGCGGAGCGAGAACCCGAACACCTGAATGACGGCCAGCGCGATGACCAGGTTCGCGAGACCGAACAGCGGCGACAAGAAGAACAATGCGGCCCCGATAACCACGATTCGAGCACCCATCGTCAAGATCGACGTCAGTTCCATCGCCGTCGCCCAACGCCATGACTCCCCCGCGCGTGACGCCGAGTTTCCGTGGAATGCCTTTTCGAACACGTTGACGCGGTACAGGCTCTGCCCGTAATTCAGGACACGAAGTCCACCGAACACCACGAGGAAAACGACGGCCAAAACGATGGTGTCGTTGGTCGTTCGAGCCACCCCCGCGTCGGGGATGATGATGTTCGAAAACAACTGGGCGGTCAGAAGTTCGGCGGCGGACACGAGTGCACCGAACGACACCAGCCCCGCGACGATGAATCGGTCACGGCGTGTGCGGAAAAGGTCGGCCATCGCCGCCCGGAACTGCAACACCAACGTGATCATGATGACCTAACGGTATCGTGCCTCGGCCGCGAGACCGCGTTTGATCGCATCGATAATCTCGTCCTTTTTCGCTTCGGACACGGCGTCGTCGCGCTCGATGTTCGCGAACGAGAAGGTGCGAAGGTCGAGCGGCACGGCGACGGGGCTGATTGTTTCGAGTCCAACCCCCAATGCGTAGTCACCGTACTTGAGTCCGGTTCCGTGAACCGCGTCCTCGAAGCCCTCGAACGTGACGAGTGAGCACGGGATGCCGTAGGACTGACAAGAGATGAAGACGTGCATCGCGCTGGTCACGACGCGGTCATAACCGATGAGCGTTCCCAGGAATTCCGCGATTTTGTCCGGCGACGACATCAGCACCGAAAGTTCCTCAAAGTTTTCGGGCAGACGCATCGGCAGGCTGTTGTGGGTGAAATGCCGGACAAACGCGGTCTTGCCGTTTGTCTTCTTCGGGCGCACCAGCGGGATGATTCGCGACATCACGGCGCCGGGGTCCCCAAACGAATCGACGTCGGGCCCGCCGCACTCCTTGACGAGTTTCGCGGTGATCGGCCCGCGCACCGAAATGTATTCGGCCTTCGGGTGCAGCTCGACATCGTCGGACGAGATCCCCGTGCCGATGACAATCGACGACGGCGTGATGAAACGACCGATCGACCCGGTCGAGATGAGGTGGTGTTCGACGATTGGCGCGGTCGGTGAGTGATACAGAATTCGATCGGTCGTGTAGTTGCCGATAATGAGCGGGCTGAGCCAGTCGCCGAAGTTTCCCGGGAACGGACGCGCCCACCAGGTCAGGGTGACGTGGTTCTCGGATTTGCGCGACGAATAGTGCGCGAATGTGTGCGACGCCACGATGGTGGCGCGTTCTTCGTTCGTCGTCACACCCGTCGTGTTGAGATCGTTGGAGTACTTCGCGAGGTCGGCCATGTTGCCATCGAAACCGGCGCGCAAAATCTTGTGGGTGATGGCTCGGCGCGACAGAGTGTTCCCCA
>JBIIBI010000153.1:0-2869 GCA_044239485.1 Microbacteriaceae bacterium
TCGGGCGTCTGCGGCGAATTCCGCTCCGTGTCGGTTAGCGCCGCGGACGGCAACAAAAACATCTCCTGCGGTCACTTCCCTGGTCATCACCGTCAAGCCAGATACCTCGACACCGCGAAGATTGCCAATCGATTGAAGACCCAGTTCAGAGACCAAGATGTCAAGTGAGCGTGGACTGACGTGTTCCGGTCGAATCACGGGTGGGAGGTTTCCGGTCACGCGTCGATTTCCTTCACCATTCGATCGGGAGTTTTTCTGCTTTCCCGCTGGAAGGCGGGATGCGATAGTACTTGAGCGTCTGCCCCATGAGCGTAGCAAACGAGGTGGCAACCGCGAGCGATGTTCGTTCGAGCTTCGGCATGCCGAACACGACAACAATGGAGAACTTGGGGTTTTCGGCTGGCGCGACACCGGCCACCGAGATGATGCGATCATCGGTGTAAACCCCGTTTCGGGCGACCTCTGCCGTTCCAGACTTGACCGCGATCCGATAGCCCTCCACTTCGACCAGTGTTCTCAACCAGCCATCCAGTGCAACGGTTTCCATCATCGAGACGGTTTGGTCAGCAGCTTCCGCAGACACCACCTGAACACCCTCTGCTTGAGGTTGATCAGTGACCGTTCCGTCTCCCCGTGAACAGCCAGAGACCAGCGTCAACGGTTGTCGTAATCCGTTGTTACCGAGTGTTTGGTAGATGCTCGCAATTTGGGCAGTCGTCGTCGTAATCCCTTGACCAAAAAGTTCGGTGTGTTGGGTCACATCGTCGACGATGTCTGGTGGCGCGATGTAGCCCGAGTCTTCACCAAGGAAATTCACCGCGGTCTTCTGGCCGATGCCAAATGAACTAAGCATGTCGTAGCGCGCCTTTTTGGTGAGTTTCTCGGCCATGACATTCATCCCGATGTTCGATGAGTTGACAAGAATGCCCGTCGTTGTCCAGCGCTCTGTTCCATGCCCGAACGAGTCGACGAAGTACTTCCCGTTGGCCAGGTCGAAACGCCCCGGCACGGTGAACCGACTGACTGGCGTCAGCAGTCCTTGGTCAATCATGGCCGCAGCAGTCAATGGCTTCACCACGGATCCGGGTTCATAGGGCGACGAGAACAGTCGCGCACCCATGTCATCGACTTTTGACCCGTCGACGTTGTTGGGATCGACGCTGGGCCAATCGGCTGCCGCCATGATGTGGCCATCCTCGATCCGAACAATGAGCGCGTTAGCCCATTCTGCGCCCAGTTCTTTACTGCGAGAGCTAATCACCTTCTGCGCAAACCACTGCAGATCGGAATCGATAGTGAGATGAATCGTCCCACCGTCGAGGGGCAGGGTTTGCCCGACCGTCGATCCCGGAATTCGAATTCCGTCACGACCCTTGGCGTACGTCAACACACCATCAGTTGCCGCCAAACACGAATCCTTGGCGAGTTCGATTCCCGCGAGTGCTCCGTCCGTTCCCATGAACCCAACCAAGTTGCCGGCGACAGCACCGCGTGGGTAGGTTCTCGTTGGACGAAGGTCGTAGTAAACCCATGGCACGCCCAGCGCCTGAACTTGCCTCAAGACGGTAATTGTCACGCCCTTAGCGAGGTAGGTGAAGTCGGCTGTCGGATCCTTCGTTACCGCTGCGCGCAATTCCGAAACCTTTGAACCCGTGAGCTCTGCAATCTCTGTGAGAGCCTGCTCCACGGTGACCGGCGCATTGTCCCGAACAAAATCGACCACGTAACGAGGGGACGCGGTGATGTCGTAACGGTCGACGGTTGACGCCAACACAATGCCGTTCGCGTCAACAACATCCCCGCGAACCCCGTAGAGGACGCGGGATACGGTTCGATGCGTCTCGGCTTCAGCGTTGAGCGTTTCCGCGTCGACAACCTGAATGATGATGAGACGGCCGACAAAGAGAACCGCCACGACAAATACCGCACCAAGAAGTAGACCCACTCGCCGTGAAAAATCCGAGGAACGATGCATTCCGTCCGCTCCTCCTCGGTCAGGTTTAGTGGGTGTTTGGCGCAGGGATTCCCGACGTCGATGACACGGTCGTGGACGTCTTCACCGAGTCTGCCCCAACGGTTACTTTCTCTACCGATGCCACGCCACGGGCTGTTGACTTAGGGATGAGGCTCGACGCCAGGGAATTGGCGATATCGGTCCGGTCGATCGAACCGCGCCCGACGACGTTCGGATTACCCCACACCTTCCCGTCGCTGATTCGAAGATATGCAGGACGTGAATTTGTAATCATTCCGAGTCCGTGGGCCACCGTCGAAAGGTGTTGTGGGGAATTGAGAACATTGAGTTGTTCTTGAATCATTTGGGCATCGCGTCCCAAGTTCTGGCTTTCTTTAGCCTGCGCCGCGATGGCATAGGCGTTCGCATCGATTGCCACGGAAAGCACGAGTCGCGCGACAACCAACAACACAATCGACACAACAATGACAGTCACATTACGGGCCGTGAAAATTGCACGAACCTTTGCGGTGGTCGAGATTGCCGGCACGGCTCGCACGGGCGAAACGGGCCGCGGGCGGAGTGTGGTGTGGGGCATCGCCGAGGTCATGGGGCGCCGAGTTGCGTAGGGCGCTGAGTAGACGGGGTGTGTCATGGTGCTCATGCGGCGGTGTCCAATCGTTCGATAGCCCGAAACTTGACGGAAGCGGCACGGGAGTTCCGCGCAATCTCTTCAGCGCTGGCCTTGCGTGCTCCGGAAAAAACCAATCGATACCCGGCGCGAAGAGCGAGCGGGACGACCGGAAGAGAGTGTGGCGCGGACGAGGTGCTGGCCGCGGCAAACGCGACCTTGACGATGCGATCCTCGAGCGAGTGATACGACAAGACCAGAAGTCGTCCTCCGACGGCGAGCGC
>JBIIBI010000013.1:0-11521 GCA_044239485.1 Microbacteriaceae bacterium
CGTCACTCCAGTGCTCTGCGCGGTCAGTTAGAAGAGTGCGCGAAATGCCTGGCCCAGAAGCGAAATCACTTTGCGTCCGCGGGACAGGCTCTCAAACTTTCGTCGCGCCGCATAAGCGACGAACTTCGGGATGACGAATCGTTCCGCGAGGCGCTTGGCGTAACCGACGTGAAATTGGACGCGAAGAGTGGGCGCCAGCGCGGGTAAATCGACCCTGCTGATGTCAAACGGCACGGCGGTAGGGCCCGTGAATTTGAAACGTGCGAACGAGCTGTCTGACATGTGCTCACCTTCGACGCCGATGTACTCTCCGTACGACAGCCCCGTGGTGATCCCTAGGCGGCCGTAACGGAAGACGAGTCCGAGTCGCTGGAGGTCGTTGGCGACACCGATGGGGAACACCCCCCGAGATGCCATGATCCGCGCCAGCGCGACTTTGTCGCGCTCCCAGTATGCTTTCTCGCTCAATTGGTGACGGAAAATCTGGACGTCGTCGTGACGTTCCTTCACATGCGAAACCCGGACAAGATGAGCCCACAAATGCCCCATGGGGAAAATCCCCGCCACGTCCCGATCGAGAGGATCGAGCGTTTCCCCCGTTGCCGCGACCATCACAATGTCGTCGACGGGTTGCGCAGCGGAAATCAATTGTTCCGTAATCAGGAGGTAGTCAGGGCTGAGGACGTAGTCCTCTTCGAAGAATCCAATCCATGTTGCGTCGGGATGAGACTTCAGCATGTTCTGCTCGAGAAGACAGTTGGCTTCGGTGATTCCGATGTTCTTTTCCGCGTGCAGAATCACGGCGTCCGGAAACAATGAGCGCGCCATTTCGACGATTGCCGCGGTCCGGTCCGGTTTTCCCTGGAACTCAGCCTTCGAGCCCGCGTAGCCATCAATCGAGATGTGCAACTGTGACTGGTCGACCGGCAACGTTTGTGCATGGAGAGACTCCAAGACCTGCTTCGCATAGTCGAAGCGGTTGAACAACAAGAGGCCAATCGGGTGCGGAAAAGTCGGGGAGTTCGTCACGCGCGCCTTCTCCTAAAGCTTGACCAGCGTGAGGATTCCGTCACCAACGGGCACCATGGTTGCGCGGACGTTTTCGTCAACCGCGTAGTCGCCCAGCAGCGTACGAAGCTCTGTCGTCGCGGCATCGCGTTTTGTCGGCTGGGCAACGAGCCCACCGCCGAGGGCGTGTGTGACCGCGACAATCCCGCCGACTCGAGCCAGATGGAGTGCGTGGCGCGTCAAGTCGAGAGTTCCCTTTCCCGTGGCGTTGACAACGATGAGGTCATAAGTGCCTTCATTCATGCGCGGAAGAATGTCTGCGGCATCCCCGCTAATGAGCCTCACGCGGCTCGACGCAATTCCGGCCCTGGCGAAGAGGTCCTTCGCGGATTGTTGGTGATCGACGTCTTTTTCGATTGTGGTCAGGTGCGTTTCGGGGCTTGCGAGAAGCAACCACTGACTGGCCACACCGAGGCCCGTACCGATCTCAACAATTGATTGAGCATTGGAGAAGGAAACGAGCGACGCGAGGAACGAACCCATCGCGGGCGTGATCGGTTCGACACCGTGCTCGCGCGATGCGTGCCGTGCGATGCGAATGGCGTCGGGCTCGGTGACATAGTTTTCGGTCCATGCGGAGACCT
This sequence comes from Microbacteriaceae bacterium, assembly GCA_044239485.1. Lineage (GTDB taxonomy): Bacteria > Actinomycetota > Actinomycetes > Actinomycetales > Microbacteriaceae > MWH-TA3. Next base: position 1,653 of record JBIIBI010000013.1, read on the forward strand.
GTGTTGCGTCGAGCATGTCGCCCCTCCTATCCGCTGCCTAAACTCTATGGTCTATCAGCGTTATTCTAGAAACATGTCATTCGGGCTCACTATCGAGAAACTCTTCCTCATCGGTCTTGTTGCTCTTCTTGTCGTTGGCCCCGACCGTCTTCCTGGTTTTGCCGCGCAACTCGCGCGTCTCGTCACGCGACTTCGGGACATGGCGAGAGGTGCGGAATCCCGATTCAAGGACGAATTCGGCGGTGACGTCGATTTGGCCGAGCTGAAAAAACTGGATCCCCGTCAGTACGACCCGCGTCGAATCATTCGGGAAGCGCTGAAGGAAGAGCCGGTTCGGGCCAGGCCCCCGCGTGCTCCGAAACCACCAACCGATGACACAAAGCCAGCGACCGCGTACGACGGCGAGTCGACCTAGGGTTTTTCTCGAGGAGCTTCGGCCAGAGCGCGTTGGGCGGCACTCGCGGTACCCGAGGGGACCGTCACCTCGTAGCGCGAGGCAAGCACTTGTTGGACAGAAGAAAAGTCATGGCGCCGCCGACGCATCGCATAGAGCGCGAGGGTGGCCAACACGCCCATCCCTGCGCCAATCGCGATGACTGCGGGCATCGCAAACGTTGTTGTGGTGGGCTCGCTCAGGAGGCTGAGAACCAGGCTGAAAAACAAGCCGAACCATGCGCCGTTCAAGGCGCCGCGCAGTGCGACGCGGGCGTAGGTCAATCGGCCCGTCACTCGTTCGACGGTGACCAGGTCACGGCCGACGATCGCGATGTTCGCGACGTTGTATCCGGACTGCGCAAGTCGGTTCACAATCGACTGCGCCTCGACGTAGGTATCGACCGTCGACAGAACGTCACCGCGCGGAATCTCAGAGGAGGGGCCACGACGAGAGAACAGGGACGGATTCGACACGTGACCATTCTCTCACCCCGAGAGTACGCTGGACACGTGAGCTCGACACGCGTCTATGTTGCCCGACTCGCGGGGTGTGCGGTCTTTGACCCACTCGGCGATCGGGTCGGTCGCGTGCGCGATGTTGTGGTGTCGTATCGGACTAAAGGCGCCCCGGTTGTCGTGGGGCTCACGGTTGAAATCCCTGGCCGCCGCCGAGTCTTTTTGTCGATCAATCGAGTCGTCAGTATCCGACCGAGCCAGATCTTGACAACGGGCATCATCAACATGCGCCGTTTCGAGCAACGCGGTGGTGAGGTTCGTGTGTTTGCGGAACTCATCGGTCGGTCGATGGAATTCCGTGACGGTTCCGGGGCGAGCATCATTGAAGACGTCGCCATTGAGAGCGACGCGAACGGCCAGTGGGGTGTTTCTCAGCTTTACTTGCGCCGTGCGAAATCAGCGACGCTTTTTGGTAAAGGACAAACCGTCTTCGCGCAATGGGAAGACGTGACAACCTCTGGTGCGACGGGCGAATCCCAAAGCGCCGAGCACCTCATCGCCGCCTATTCGGAACTGCACCCCGTCGACCTCGCTGCGTCGATTCTGGACCTTCCCGACGAGCGCCGCGTTGAGGTTGCCGAGGAACTCTCGGACGAACGACTTGCGGACGCTCTCGAAGAGATGCCCGAGACCGAACAGATTGAAATCTTGGCCGGCATGAACGATGAGCGCGTAGCCGATGTCCTCGACAACATGGAACCTGACGATGCTGCGGACCTTCTCGCGCAGTTCACGTCGGATCGTTCCGAACAGATTCTGAACCTCATGGACCCCGACGAGGCCGACGATGTCCGTTTCCTCTTGTCGTATGCGCCCGACACCGCCGGCGGTCTCATGTCGACCGAACCCATCATTGTTTCCGCCGAAACCACCGTCGCCGAGGGACTTGCGATGATTCGCCGAAATGAAATCACGCCAGCGATGGCGGCGTCGATTTGCGTGACGCTACCGCCGTTCGAGTCGCCGACCGGCCGGTTTCTCGGCATCGTTCACTTCCAAAGAATGCTTCGGCATCCCCCGCAGACCCAGCTCGGTACTATTCTGGACTCCGGTGCGGAACCGCTGCTCGATGTTGCGCCGCTCGGCGAGATTGCTCGGACGTTCGCCAGCTACAATTTGGTGTCGCTGCCCGTGGTGGACGAGCAAAAACGACTCGTAGGTGTCGTCACTGTTGACGACGTCCTCGACCACATGTTGCCGGAGGATTGGCGAAACCCCTATTACGAAAACGAACGGACGAACGGAGCGTGAGCCATGGACAAGCAGACCCCCACGGTGACGACCCCTCGAGTCCGTCGCCGCACCGTCACGGTTGACGAACAACTCAGCGCGCCGAAGGGCCTCCGCCTCGCGCTGACGCGTCGATCGAGCGATCGATTTGGCCGTTTTACCGAGTCGGTCGCCCGCGCCATGGGGACCCCGTGGTTTCTCATCGGGCTGTCGATTTTCGTCGTTTTGTGGATGACCTACAACACGCTGGTTCCGGAAGACATACGTTTCGACTCGGCGGCAATCGGTTTTACGGCGCTCACCCTGATTTTGTCACTTCAGGCGTCCTACGCTGCCCCGCTCATCTTGCTCGCACAAAACCGACAAGACGACCGCGATCGCGTGGGGATGGAACAAGACCGCCAACGAGCGGAACGCAACCTCGCAGACACCGAATATCTGGCGCGTGAAGTGGTCGCGCTGCGACTGGCGATCAAAGATGTTGCGACGAAAGACTTCATCCGTTCAGAGTTGCGCGCGCTCCTCGAGGAACTCGACAAACCAGCCAAAAATGACAAGTCCTGAGGAACTACGGGCGGCCGTTGGCGCGGTCATCGACCCCGAACTGCGGCGCTCGCTCGGCGAACTAGGGATGATCCAATCCACGGAGGTCGACGGGACGACGGCACGTGTCACGGTTTTGTTGACGATTGAGGCGTGCCCGAAGCGTTCCGACATCGACGCAGATGTCCGTGCAGCGGCGCTCGCAACGGCCGGTATCGACGAAGTTGACCTGACCCTGGGTGTCATGAGCGTCGAAGCACGAAAAGCACTGTCGGCTCAACTTCATGGCGGACGAAAGGCCGAAGACAGGTTCGGACCCAAATCTCTCGTCCGAGTAATTGCTGTCTCGAGCGGAAAGGGCGGGGTGGGGAAGTCCACTGTCGCCGCCAACCTCGCGGTCGCGTTGGCCGCCCGCGGGCAAAAGGTCGGACTTCTCGATGCCGACGTACACGGATTCTCGATCCCCGGCTTGCTGGGAATTTCGGACGAAAAGCCAACCAAGGTCGAGGACATGATTCTGCCTCCGCGGGCCTTCGATGTCGGCGTCATCTCGATCGGCATGTTCGTCGATCCACACACGCCGGTTTCGTGGCGCGGCCCGATGATGCACCGAACCATCAATCAATTCCTCTCGGATGTGTACTTCGGTGACCTTGACGTGCTCGTCTGCGACCTTCCGCCGGGAACCGGCGATGTTGCGATATCACTCGGGCAACTGGTTCCGACCGCCGACGTCCTCGTCGTAACCACTCCTCAAACGAGCGCGAGTGACATCGCCGAACGTTCGGGGCTCGTTGCGCGCCAACTCGGACAACGGGTCATCGGCGTCGTCGAGAACATGTCGGACTGGACAGACAGCAATGGTGTCGAGCACACGATGTTCGGAACCGGCGGCGGCGCGGAGGTCGCAGCGCGTCTCGCCGTTCCGCTGTTGGGCACGATCCCGCTTACGCCGTCGGTGATTGCGGCGGGGGACAGTGGAATACCCTTTTCGGTTGGCGACCCTGCCGACGTCGCGGTCGTCGCCTTCAACCGCATCGTCGATGCCGTTATCGAGTCCGCGCCACAACGCGGCACAGCGTCAATTCCGCTATCCGTTTAGGACAGTCGGCTGACCCAGGCTTCCACGTCGTCCGCAGAGCGTGGAATGCCCGCGGACAGGTTCTCGGCGCCGGTTGACGTGACGACGATGTTGTCTTCGATGCGAACGCCGATTCCACGGAACGCTTCGGGGACAGTCAGGTCGTCGGTCTGGAAGTACAGACCAGGTTCAATCGTGAACACCATTCCCTCGCGCACGATGCCGTCTTTGTAAAACTCTTTTCGCGCCTGCGGGCAGTCGTGCACGTCGAGCCCGAGGTGGTGCGAGGTTCCGTGGACCATGTAGCGACGGTGATGTTGCCCGGATTCGGACAATGATTCGTCGAGCGAGACGGGCAAGAAACCCCACTCCGAGACATAACGGGCGATGACCGCCATGGCTGCGGCGTGGACTTCTCGGAAGACGATTCCGGGTTTCACGACGGCAAAGGCCGCGTCGGCAGCTTCTCGCACTGCCTCGTAAACGAGTCGCTGCGTTTCGGTGAATCGGCCGTTGACCGGAAAGGTTCGCGTGATGTCCGCGGTGTAGAGGCTTTCGACCTCGACGCCCGCATCCATGAGCACGAGATCGCCATCGCGGACCGGACCATCGTTGCGGACCCAGTGCAGAATGCAGGCGTGAGCGCCGGCGGCCGCGATCGTTTCATAGCCCACATGGTTGCCCTCTGCGCGAGCGCGGCGGTTGAACGTTCCTTCGATCAGGCGTTCGCCACGAGTGTGTGCGGTCACCTCGGCGAGCGTTCCGAGGACGTCATCGAAGCCCGCCGCCGTGGCCGCGATTGCGAGCCGGATTTCGGCGATCTCGAACGCGTCTTTGACGAGTCGCTGTTCGCTCTGGAAAACGGCGAGTTCGTCGTCTCGAGTGCTGACTGTGCCCCGTGCGCGATCGATTGCCTCTGTCACCGTTGAATCGGCCTCCCGAATAATCGCCCAACTGGCATCGGCCTGGGCGAGAACATCGGACAGGTCGGCGAGCGATCGTGTGGCGAGTCCCAGCTCGACCGCGACACCCTCGGGAGTCGGGCGTGGACCTACCCAGAACTCACCGATGTCCGCATCGGAATAGAACTCTTCCGTTCCGCGTCCGGCGGGAAAACGGTAGTACACCGTTGCGTCGTGTTCGGTGCCGTTCGGAGTGAGCACGAGCACCGAATCGGGAACGGTGTCAGAACCCCAACCCGTGTAATACGTGAACGCTGAATGAGCGCGATAGGGGTGATGCGTGTCGTACGACCGAACCAACATGGGACCCGCGGGGAAAACGAGCGTGTGGCCAGCGAACTCGGCGGACAGGGCGCGTCGGCGTTCGGCACAAAACGGGACCTGGTCGCGTTGCACCGCCACGGGTTGATCGATGCTCGCCCAATCACCCGAGATGTACCCGTGGAACGCTGAGTTGTGGGGCGTTGTCGATCGATTGGCATTTCGCGAAATGGCGTCGTCACTCATGCCGCTAGTCTGCCACTTCTCGAAACTATGCTGACGGTATGACGTCTAGCCGAATTGACCTGCACCTGCACTCGACATGTTCGGACGGCGTCGAATCACCAACGCGCGTGATGGAGGTCGCCAAGGAACAACGGCTCGACGTTGTGTCGCTGACCGACCATGACACGACCGCCGGTTGGGACGAAGCGCGGGCGGCGTGCGCGCGACTGGGAATGACCTTCGTACCGGGCATCGAGTTCTCGGCGTCGTTGGACGGGGACTCGGTGCATCTTCTGGGCTATCTCGTCGATCCCGAGTTCCCCGACCTCGTGGACGAGGCCACCAAGACCAAGGACGATCGCGTGTGGCGGTTCGAGTCGATGGTCGAGAAAATCAATGCCGACATCAGCGGTTTGACGCCCGAGTTCGTGTACACCTTCCACACCGAAGGCGGGACGCTCGGGCGACCGACAATCGCCCGCGCGTTGGTCGAGCTGGGTGTCGTCGCCACGGTCAGTGAGGCGTTCGACGAGATCTTGGCTCCCGACAACGACCGGTACTTTGTCGGACACTACGCGCCGACAATTGAGCGAGCAATCGAGGTTGTAGTCGCGGCGGGCGGAGTCCCCGTTTTCGCGCACCCGTGGACCGCGGATCGCGCTTCGCTCGCCAGCCCCGATTTATCCGATGACGCAATTGACGCGAAGTTCGGCGCACTCGTGGACATCGGATTGGCCGGCCTCGAGGTACACCACGAAGAAAACACGCCGTTTGGACGCGAGCGGCTCGCGGCGATTGCCGCACGATACGACCTGATCATCACGGGGTCGAGCGACTATCACGGGGATGGGATGAAACCAGTCCTGCCCGGCCAACACACGACGGCACCGGCGATGTTCGAGCGGATTGCCCAGATGGGAACCGGATCCCCGATCAACTGGGTGTAACTAGCGACGACGCAATCGGTTGAGGACGAGGCGCAACAGGTTCGGTCGCAGATTGTCTATTCGCGATTGAAGTTTGATAATTTTGCGCTCAAGTTTTTGATAATCCACGGGTGATTGAGGCTTCGAATTGTCAGAGTTTGATCCGTCCAGGAATCGTGACTGTGTGAGTCCCGCGAAAACAACCAGGGACATCGCGAGGTCTTGGCTAACATCGGCCATTCGAGCGCTTTCATCAATCCACGACGCCTTCGGGGATTTCGGGGAGCGAAGGAGAGACGTGATTTTGGGCTCGAGATTACTGATTCGGTCATCGAGTATCGCCGTTGCTTCCCCCACCTTGGTCTCGGGGAGGATCATGCCCGTCGGGATTGACGCGAGTTGCCATTCTTTCTCGCGCTCACTGTCCGTCATCGAGAACTCTGCCGAACCGGTGTCAAACGTGAAGATTCCCGCCGGCTTTTTGCGCAATTTGTTTCCCTTGCGCGCGGTAATCCCCTCTCTGCTTCGGTAAGGGAGATGGAGAACCTTGATTGTCGCTGACCGTGTTGCGGGGTAGCGCTCTTTCGTCGAGATGTTCATAACGTGGTGATTCCCAAAGTTGATCCAGTCGTAGTCCCCTTCGCTTCCGGGAACAAGTCGCATAATCGCTTTCGAGCGACGGTAGTAAAAAGGGAAACGTCTGAACTGCGGGTTGCGTTCTTGTCGGCTCTCGTTTGGCGCTAACCCTTTATTGGCGCTATATCGGACGCTGGATAGAGCACTAGGGGTGAAGGCTTGGACTTCGTGCGATTGATAGAAATTGATCATTTCGCATCGAAGGGACATCGTTGACTCGTTATCGAGCCAGTCCACAATTTCATCGACGAGGGGACGCTCGGACCCGACAAAAAACTCGTCGGCATCAAACGCGATGAACGCCTCGAACCCGTCTTTGCGCGCCAAATTTGCCAGTGCGGTCAGTGTGACCATCTGGGTGAATCGAGGGCTCTCTTTGCGAACCCAGTGAATCACGGCATTTTCCGGAATCGTGCTGAGAAACTCGTCGCGGGGGTTACCGGTCGAGCGGTGGTCGGCCAGATAGAAATCTGTGACGCCTTGGCTCACGAAGTGTGCGATGACCGAGGCGGCAATGTCCCAGGAATCAAAAATCATGGACCCGGCTGCCACGCGCGATTTTACTGTAGATGCCACGGTAACCACCGTACTACAGCGCTCACGTGCTGGATCGTTCGGTTCAGGACGTGCGACGACGAGCGCGCTGGCGCGGTGCACCGGCTGGCTTATCCGACATCGAACCGGTGGATCGGTTTGATGCAGTTCCGCCCGAGTTTCCGCCCGAGTTCCCGCCGCCGCGGGCTGGGCGACTCGTCGACTTTTCCACTCGAGGACCGGAGGAGGCCTTGAGGCGCCCCTTCGAGCCCTCGGGGATGTCGAGGTCGGAAAAGAGGTGGGGTGATGACGAGTAGGTCTCGGTCGGTTCGAGCGGCAGGTCAAGCGCACGTGAAATAAGCGCCCACTTGTGCAGGTCATCCCAGTCGACGAAGGTGACGGCGATTCCGGTGCGACCAGCGCGGCCGGTTCGACCGACGCGGTGCAGGTACGCCTTGTCGTCTTCGGGGACGGTGTAGTTGATGACGTGGGTCACATCGTCGACGTCGATTCCACGGGCCGCGACATCGGTCGCGATGAGCACGTCTTTCTTGCCCGCTTTGAAGGCAGCCATTCCGCGCTCGCGCGCTTCTTGGCTCATGTCTCCGTGGACGGCAACCGCGTTGAACCCTCGATCGGTGAGTTCGTCCGTCACTTTCGATGCGCTGCGTTTCGTCCGAGTGAAAACGATGGTCTTGCCGCGACCTTCCGCCATGAGGATTCGACCGACAACCTCGTCTTTATCGAGGTTGTGCGCACGGTAGATGACGTGCTTGATGTTGGCTTGAGTCAGACCTTCATCGGGTTCGCTCGCACGAATGTGGATCGGTTTGGTCATGAAGCGACGAGCAAGCGCGACAATCGCGCCGGGCATCGTGGCCGAGAACAACATGGTGTGGCGCTTTTCCGGGATTTGGGCAAAGAGCTTTTCGACGTCGGGGAGGAAGCCGAGGTCGAGCATGCGGTCGGCTTCGTCGAGGACCATGACTTCAACGCTGGCTAACGAGAGCAATTTCTGGCCCGCGAGGTCGAGCAGACGACCGGGGGTTCCCACAATGATCTGCGCACCCGCCTTGATTTTGTCGACCTGTTCCTCGTAGGACTTGCCGCCGTAAATCGCGGCGACCGTGGTCGTGCGGTTACTCGTCGCCAGTTCCATGTCTTCGGTCACTTGGACCGCAAGTTCACGCGTCGGCACCACGATCAGCGCCTTGACGCCGGGAGCGGGGTCGAGCCCCAGCTTTTGGATGAGCGGAAGGCCGAAACCGAACGTCTTTCCCGTGCCCGTTTTGGCTTGACCGATGATGTCTTGGCCAGTCAGCGCGAGCGGAATCGTCTGTTCTTGAATCGGAAAAGGCTCGTTGATGCCACGAGCGGCGAGCGCATCGGCGATGTCATCGTCGATGCCAAGATCACGGAAAGTCACAAAACACCCAATCGGTTGGTAAATATCAGTCTACCCGTCGTCGGGAACTGCCTATGCTGGGGTGGTGGCAAGCCTTTTCCGAAAGAGTGCGCGTTCCTCCACCTCCGGTGCTCGGAGTCGTTCGAGGGTCGCTGACGGGAGCGCGCGCGTCGAATTCACCGACCTCGCGCCGTCGCCCGATGTCTTTCTCGGCCAGAGTGCGTACCTGTTTCTTCGTTACGCCGAGTCCGCGGCTCGTCACGCTCACGACGCGACCGACCTCGAGACGGAATCGACGCTCGCGATTGTCGCCGAGGAGTGCTTTGTTCGATTTTCTCGCCTGGCCGCGACGCTGGACAAATTGAAAGTGGATCGCGTTGCGGCGATGAGTCCGTTCATCGCACCGACGAGGGAATTTGAACGTCGGATTCGCGGACGAAACTGGGTGGAACGACTCGCGTGCACCTGGGTGACGATGGCGTTCCTTCAGGACTTTTGGCGTCGACTCGCTCAGGGTCTTCCGACGAAGGTTCGCGCTGATGTCATTGCGGCGCTCGACGGCGACAAGATGATCGACGTACTTCGAACGGAACTGGAACGTCGAATCGCCCTCGAACCGGGACTGCGACCCACCCTTGCGCTGTGGTCGAGACGGCTGGTCGGCGACACGATGCTCATGGCCGAGAGCGCCCTGCTAGCGAACCCGAACCCGACCCCCAAAGAGGACGGCTTGGGACCGGTCTTCACCGACCTCATCGCATCTCATTCGTTACGAATGGACGCGCTGGGTTTGACCGCCTAGGAAACGAAGCCGACGGGCCGCGACTGGGCGGTGCCGAATTCGATGTAGGCGACGCTGGTCGCGGCAATCAGGTATTCCTGACCTTTGGCGTCGTTGAGTCGAAGAACACCGTTTGCTTGAAGAGCGGCGGTGTACTTTTGCTCGATGTCGGCGACGCTCGCGTCCGTGTCGAAAGCGAGTTCGCGGGGGGCGTGTTGAATTCCAATACGAATGTCCATGCCTCAAGGCTAATAGGCGTCAGACCTCAGTTGTACAGTCGAGTCAATGACAACTTTCGAATTGGACGAATCCCAACGCGCAGCCTTATCCGCTG
>JBIIBI010000014.1:0-11433 GCA_044239485.1 Microbacteriaceae bacterium
TCTTCCGAAGCGCATCATCGAAGAACTTGGGCTTGATGTCGAGACAGCCCCACGACGATACGGGTCGTTCACGCCAGCGCCGAACGGGAAGGCCGGATTGCTGATCGACGAGATGGACGCCGAAGCCACTGCACGTTCGTTCGAGTCAATCGGTGCGGCTCGCGACTTCGATGCGTGGAACGCTTTTTACACAAAAACCGAGACCATTGCACAACGATTGTTCCCCACGGTTCTGGAACCACTGAAAACCGAATCGGACGTCCGACAGTTACTCGGCTCTGAATTGTGGGACGAGTTCTTCGCTCGGCCCATCGGCGAAACGATCGCCGATTCGTTTGAGTCGGACCTCGTGCGTGGAGCGGTGATGACGGACGCACTCATCGGGACATTCGCCTCTAATCACGATGCAGAGCTCGATGCCAACAAGTGCTTTCTGTACCACGTGATTGGAAACGAAACCGGCGAGTGGAACATCCCCGTTGGCGGGATGGGTGCAGTGACAACTTCGATGGCGGCGCGTGCGCGGGATCTCGGTGCCGAACTGAAGTCGGGTTGCGAGGTGCTGTCCATCGGTGATGTAGACGGTGGCACCGCAGCAGATAGCCCAGTTCGAACCATTACCTATCGCCAGGACAATCAGACGCGAACAGTGTCGGCGCGATTCGTGCTCGCCAATGTCGCCCGACCTGTTCTCGAATCACTCCGTGGCCGGTCCTCCGCCCACAGCATCGAAGGCGCTCAGGTGAAAGTCAACATGTTGCTTGAGCGGTTGCCGAGACTGAAAACAGAAACCGATCCCGTCGCCGCTTTCGGCGGAACGTTCCACATCAACGAAGGCTTCGACCAACTGCAGACCGCCTTCGACCAGGCGTCACAGGGCGAGATTCCCAACCCACTACCGTGCGAGATTTATTGCCATTCGATAACCGACCCGACCATCCTCGGTGAAACTCTTCGCGAATCGGGCGCACAGACCCTCACCGTCTTCGCCCTCCAGACGCCTCATTCGCTGTTGCGGGGTAACGACAACGACGTGATGCGTCAGAAACTCGAAGATGCGGTCATCGATTCGATTAATTCGGTGCTGTCCGAGGACATCCGCGATCTGTTGCTGCTGGACGCCAACGGCAAACCCTGTATCGAGACCAAGACAACGCTCGATCTCGAAAACGCTCTCGGCCTGCCGGGCGGAAACATTTTTCATGCGCCACTCAGTTGGCCATTCGTCCCGGACGACGCGCCGCTATCTACACCAGCCGAACGCTGGGGTGTCGGGTCCGGCGAGCCAGGCCTCTTCTATTGCGGATCAACCGCGAGGCGGGGTGGTGCGGTCAGCGGCATCGCGGGCCACAACGCCGCGATGGCTGTTCTCGAATCCGACTAGCGTCAGGTTGGTGGTCTAATCTCTCGAACTACACCAGTTGGGGAGGAAACCGTTGACACCACGGTTGGATGTGCCGTCATCGACGCGAACGAAATAAATCGAGGTTGCACTGTACCCAGGCTCGACGGGATAGTCATCGGGCACACCTTCGCCCGAGATAACCTCGACGGCGAGGAATTCGCCGTTCGGCGAGAGGCAGAAATTTCGGACTCGGCTGCCCGCAGTGGTCGTCCTGAACAGTTCACGGCTTTCTTCACTGTCCGTCAGCACGAGCACCGATGCGCTCGAGGCACCGGTTGTGTAGGTGGAGTTGAGTAAGACGTAACTGTCGGCCGCGAGGAGCTCGAGTTTTCCGGGATAGTAGTCGGGCATGATTTGTGGCAGCGGCAAATTGAGTGTTGTCGTGGTTCCCGCCGACAGATCCAAGATGGACCCGCTCTCGGGGTCGGCCACCACCAGTTTCAATGTGCCCGGGATGAAACCGCGCATCTCGGCGTGCCAACCGAGTGGAGTGGGATCCCCGCCCTTGATCCCGTCAATCAAATAAAGCTGTAGGTCCTCGTCTTGCACAACGACCGAAGTGGTTCCGGGCACGAACATCCAGTCAACGATCGAGAGAGGCTTCTGTGCGAAACCGGTGATGGCAAAGGGAACCCCCGAGCCCTCGCTCAGGTCATAGAGAAACAGCCTGTTGCGCAGTCCATTTTCATCGCCGGATCCGTCGTCGAGGATGTAGCCGAACAGGTCACCGCTGTCGGCCGCTTGTAACTCCTCGATGGTGAGCGCGCCGGCAAGATCGATGTCAACCGTGGTCCCGTCGACGGGGGAGCTGACGGTCAGCGAAGGGACGTCGTTCGGGTCGAGAGTAATCACGCCGAGCCGATCCCGGAGCACGACGTAATTCTGAATTCGGGGGGATTCAAAAACCACCTCCTGGTCGCTACTCCCAGAAAGTTTGTTCCGCAGAATCTTGTCTGGCGTGTCCTGACCGCCTGCGTCCTCGCGGGTGTCCCGCAGGAGGGAATACACATCGACATCCGCGGTCGCAAAGGTGTAGTCGATCCGTCCCGCAAATCCCGTCGCGGCGCTCTGCGCTTCGATGGTGGCGGTGTAGGTGGTGTTGTAGTCGAGCATGCGAGTGAAGCGAATCGTGACGGTGTTCTGATCGACGGTGACCTCGGTGGGTGCGTCGGGAGACATGCTCACCCGTACGGGACTGCTGTCGGACAGCGGTTGGTTGAGGTGAAGAGTCAGACGTTGGCCGTCGCGGGTGGTCAGGGCGTTCGGGTTGACTTCGGCAGAGATGAGGCGCGGTCCCTGTGCCGCGTTCGCCATGCCCAGACCGCCGGCGATTATCGCGAGGACCAGAATCAAACCTCCGCTGATTCGGCGGAAGCGTTGGTGTTGGCCCCCTCGGGACCTGCGAAGTTGGGGATCAGTAGACATAAGGCTGTGCAGGTCGATCGGTAGAACTGATGTCGGAAGGCGAAAGCACGATCCCTTGAAGACTGCTGGAACTCGGGTTAGAGACAAACGCCCCAGTCACACTCACCCACTCATCGACCGCGAATTGGTCTTGCCAGTCGGGCAGATACACCGGAACGCCAACCGGCTGCGCATCGACGGCGCAGCAGGTGATGATGAAACGCGCGACATAAAAGACGTTTGTGGGGTCGTCCGGATCGGGGGTCACAAACCCGACAAGCGTGGGTGATTTTCCCGCCAGGGACGTTTCGTCGGCTCCTTGACGAAGTAGCCCGGCCCAGTCTTTGACGGTCAACACACTGTCGTCTCCGCCGACCAGCGTGATGGCGTCGTCTTGGACGGATGACGTCGCGGACCCGTTGATGTCGCGCTGAGACACGGTCGCGGTCGTCAGCGTCGTGGGAGGGAGAGCGAGCATTCCCGCAGCGGTCACCACGATGAGAACGATGTTGGCGGGCACCCACAGCCACGCTCCGCGAGGGGGTGACTCGTTTTCGTGCTGCTCGCTACCCGTTTGAGGCGGGAGGAGAAATGCCAGCAGAACGAACAGGCCGGCGATGACCGCCATGATGACGGTGAAGATGAAATAGCGCGGATGAATGTACAGGCCGAGCTGGTCGGTGAAGGCAAGCCAGATAACGGCGACGATGCCGATCAGACTCAGCAGGACACCGCGCCAACGGTGCAGGAATCGACTAGCCAATGAGGTTCACCCCGAATCCGAGAATCATGCAGCACAGGCCGACGACGGCCGTCAGTCGGACCAGTGTGGCGGACGTGAATGTGGTTCGCAGCAGGACGAGCATTTTTAGGTCGACCATCGCGCCGAAGGTGAGGAAGGCGACAATGCTGCCCGGCATGAATGTCGAGCCAAACGAGAGGATGAAGAAGGCGTCGACGTTGGAACAGATCGCGATGATGAACGCGAGCCCCATCAAGGCGAGCACCGACCAGATCGGGTTTGATCCCAGCGCAATCAAGATGTCGCGAGAGATGCCGACCTGGATCGCACCCGCAACGGCAGAGCCGACGACGAGTGCGGGGAGCATCGCGCTGGTTTCCTCGGCGAACCCCCGGACACTTCGTCCCAGTTTGCCTCCCGGCGCAGATTCGCCGTGGTGGGACTGGCAGTGCGCTTCGAAGCGGGGAGTCAGTAACTCTGGCTGACGCGGGTGCTTGCTGAAAACCCAGCCCACCAAATTGGCGATAACGAATCCGCCGATGATTCGTCCAGCAAGAATTCCGTTGTCCCAACCGAACGCTTGATAGGTGGTGATGATCGTCACGGGGTTCAAAATGGGGGCGGCCAACAAAAACGTCATCGATTCAGAGACCGTGAGTCCCCGCAGAATCAGTCCACGAGCCAAAGGCACGTTGCCGCACTCGCACACCGGCAACAGCACACCCATCAACGACATCACCGCGCGACGGAAAACCGGTCGGCGGGGAAGGATCCGGTCGAAAAGTCGTGCCGGCAGCCAAACCTGCACGAGCACGGATAACAGCACCCCAAGAAAGATGAATGGCAATGATTCGACGAACACGCTGATTGACAGAGTGAAAAAATCGAGTGCCGCATCCGGCAAACCTGCGCTCGCGTCCCCCGGGAATAATGTGCGTAATGTCATTGCGCCGGCGAAAATCAGTAAGCCGACGAAACCCCCAATAGCGGTCCGCTGTCCGACTTGAGCGCTCATGGAACAAGGTTACCGCGCGTTGGAACGCAACGGCCGAGCGTGGTGATCGCCCAGTTTGGGGGCGGCGCACATGAGGTGAACGGCGACCCCTTGCAACACCTCAACCACGGGGACTTCGGCGATGTCGAGAGCGGCTGATGAGGGATCTCTCTGTCTCCAGCTAGCCGCAAAACATTGGACGAGTGTGGGGCTTGACGAGCACCCGGTCTTGGTGTACAAATAGGTAAGCAAGTGCTTTCCTATCCAATGTAAATACGAAAGGTACACAATGATCCATCGTTCCTCTTTGGCGGCTATTGTCGCTGCTGCGGGCATTGTCGCAACACTCACTGGGTGTTCAATGTCTTCGGATGGTGCCCCCAGCACCGAAACGATCAAAATCGGGTTGCTCACCGACCTGAGCGGGGCCGCGGGTATTTTTGGCCCGCCAACCCAAAACGCCGCAGAACTCGCTGTTGAAGAAATCAACGCGGCCGGTGGCGTGAACGGCCAAAACCTGGAGCTCTTGGTTGCCGATGAGACCGGTGTTCCTACTGCTGGAGTGGCCGCAGCGCAGCGCCTCATCCAGGAAGACGGAATCGTCGCACTTTTCGGTCAGCACAACAGCGCTACTCGCGATGCTGTCGCTCCGGTCACGAGTGATGCGGGACTTGCCTACTTCCACACCCCGTTGGCCGAAGGCAACTTCTGCTCTGCCAACGTCATTTCTAACGGTGAGGTTCCTGCACAGCAGTTGGCTCCTGCGATTCCATATCTTCAGACTGAGACCGGAAACAACAAATGGTTCCTTCTTGGCGCTGACTACATCTGGGGTCAGACCGTTCTTGCCGATGCTGAAAAGTACATCCTAGCCAGTGGTGGCGAGGTTGTCGGGAAGGAATTGGTTCCGATCGGCACCACTGACTTCCAGAGCGTGATCACCAAGATCAAGCAAAGCGGGGCGCAGCTCATCATTCCAGCCATTTTCGGTGGTGACGCAATTACCTTCGAAAAGCAGGCCTTCGATGCTGGCGTTGGCAACGCCGCCGTGCAGCGACTCGGTGTGATTTATGAAGACGGCACCTTGGGCGCAATGGGCGCTGAAATCACCAACGGCATGTTTGTCTCCATGGCGTACAACGAGGCCCTCGACACCGAGGCGAACGCCGCGTTCCTTGCGGCTTACTACGCCAAGTTTGGTGACGATGCAGCACCACAGTCGGCACTTTCGGAGCAGACCTACGTCGCAATTCACGCGTGGGCCGTTGCTGCGAATCAGGCCAAGTCAACCGCCAGTGTCGATGTACTGTCGGCGCTTTCCGGACAGAGCTACGACGGACCGTCGGGGACAGTCACTTTCGGTCCCGACCACTTCGCAACACAGTCGATCGTGTTAACTCGTGTTCAGCCGGATGGCGTGTCGGTTGTTGCGACAACGTTCGATTCAGTTAGCCCGGAGCAGACCTGCTCCGAACCCATGGGCAAGTAGGGTTCGACCTACTCCATGGATTTTGCATTCGTCGTCGACCAGGGATTGGGTATCTTGGCTACAGCCTCGGTATCCTCCCTGGTCGCGATGGGTTTGGCATTATCTTTCAGGCTCATGGGCATCATCAACCTCGCTAGCGGGGACTTCATGATGATCGGGGCCTATTCGGTCTTGACCTGCGTTGCCATCGGACTTCCCTATCTGGTGGGAGTCCTAGTCGCATGCGTTGTTGGTTTTTTGCTCGGAGCACTCACCGAGAGGGGCCTTTTACGGCGCTTCGCGCGTGCCCCAGAACTTGCGATTCTTGGCACCTTCGGGCTCGGAATCGTGATTCGCCAAATTGTAGAACTGATTTACGGCAAAAACTTCCAATTCGTTGAGAACCCACTTTCCGGTTCGGTTGAAATTGGAGGCGCTGAGTTTCCGCTTTACCGCCTCGTGCTGATCGGCGTATCGGTTGCGGTGATTGGCGCCCTACTTCTCGTTCTCACAGTGACGCCTCTCGGCGTGAAAGTACGTGCAGTCGCAGCTGACGGTGACTTAGCCGAGACGCTGGGTATCCGATCGGGTCGTTTGAAGCTTGCAGTTTTTGCCGTTAGTACCGCAATGGCGAGTCTGGCTGGCTCGCTCATCGCACCGTTGACCAATGTCGGACCCGGAATGGGCAATGCCTACCTGTTTGTCATGTTCGTGGTGGTGATCGTCGGTGGGGCCAGAGTGAGCATGGTGCTCGTTGCTGCACTAGCGATTGCCATCGTTCAAAACGTGACAACCCTCGTTGTTGACTCGTTGGTTGCCAAGCTAGCGATTTTAGGTATGGCATTTCTGGTTTTGGCGGCCACTCGGCCGGCTACGAAGGGCGCAGTCGTATGATCCGACGCTCGATTGCAGTGCTCGCTTCGATAGTTGTACCGCTGCTTGCGCTCACGTTAGGAAACTACCAGGGCGGTCTCTTCGCTCAATTCGCGCTGTATGGGGTTGCGACGGCCGCGTTGGCGCTCTGTTGGGGCTTCGCAGGAATCTTGAGTCTCGGACATGCGGTTTCTTTTGGCATCGGTGCCTATGTCGCCGCATGGTTCGGAATAAACGTCCCGGACGGTGGGACCGCTCTCGGCATACTCTTTGGAGGACTGAGCGCAGGTGTTGTCGCTTTGTTAGTTGGTCTGGTGGGTTTGCGAGGTCGAGTCAACATCATCACCTTCGCACTGCTCACCTTCGTTTTGCTTTTTGGCGCGATTGAGGTGGTCAATCAACTGACGCCAATCACGGGGGGATTCAACGGATTGGCGGGGGTGCCTCCGCTAAATTTGGCCGGCATCTGGACTGCCGACCCCGCAGCGCAGCGGGTAATCGTGACAATCGCCGCGGTCGGTCTCCTGTGGAGTTTGATCGTTGTCGCACGCAGCCCATTCGGTGGAGTCCTCGTCCTCGCAAAGACGCATGCTATTCGAGCAGCGTCGTGCGGGTATAACATTCCGGCCTTCCGAATTGGGACTTTCGCTTTCGCGGGTGTCGTCACCGGATTGGCCGGCGCACTCTTTGCCACGCAGACGCAGTTTGTGGCGCCGGATCAGATCAGCTTGGCTTTGGCCACGAATTTCGTTCTATGGGCGATGATCGGCTCTCGCTCTAGCCTTATTGGCGCCTTCGCCACGGCGATTGTTATTAGCTTCATCACTAATGAACTCGCCGACAAGTTCCTGTCGGTTTGGCTGCTTGCCATGGGTCTCATCTTCATCGTTGTCGTGGTACTCATTCCCGGAGGCTTGGCGGAGGCAGTTCTGAAACGGCTCCCGGAAAAATGGCGCTCGAACGGGACGGTGGTCCTTGCGACCGCGACCCAAGAAGTAAGCGTGGGCGGTGAGGCTCTCGAGGCTACGGGGATTACCTGTACCTTCGGAAACTTCACCGCAGTGGACGATGTCAATTTGCGTGTAAGTGCTGGCGTCCATTGCCTGATTGGACCCAATGGCGCCGGCAAATCAACACTGCTCAATGCACTTTCCGGCACAGTGCCCCCTTCCGGTGGAAAATGGCGCGTGGGCGATACCGAGCTCACGCGAATGCGACCGTGGCAGATGGCTCGAGCAGGCGTTGCGCGCAAGTTCCAATCTCCTGCGATTGCGCCCGAACTCACTGTTGCCCAAAACCTCGCTATCGCACGATTCGGCGTGACAGTGCATCCAATGGCGTTGATTTTCACGCAATGGCGAGCAGACCTAACGTCGACAGCGTGGCGAATCCTTGAGGCCGGCGATCTTGTGAGCATGCTCGACAGTCCCGCCGTCCGCCTTTCTCACGGGCAACGTCAAATACTCGAACTTGCCATGACATTCGCAAGTCGACCTACTCTTGTCCTTCTTGACGAACCGACTGCAGGAATGACCGCTAGTGAAACCTCGCGCATCGCTGAAATTCTTCGCGAGGAAGCTGCTGCACTGAGTATTGCAATTGTCGTTGTCGAGCACGACATGACGGTGATCCGCTCTGCCGCTTCCGCGGTCACTGTCTTGCAGGCGGGACGGGTCCTAGCAACAGGCACTGTCGAAGAGATTGAAAACAACGCTGACGTCACACGAGCCTACGTTGGGGAGGGAAAGTGATGACGGTGCTTACTGTGCAGGGTCTTGTTGCTGGCTACGCCGGCGCTCGCATCGTTACTGGTTTAGATCTCGAAATCAAGCCTGGCGAGGTTGTGGCACTACTTGGGCGTAACGGAGCAGGGAAGAGTACGGCGGTATCGGCAATCACAGGCACGTTGACGTGCATGTCTGGAACGGTCGCCATCGGTGACGTGGACGTGACGAAGGCCCAACCTTCCCGCAGATTTCAACTGGGGATGCGCTCGGTGCGCCAGGATCAGCCCATCTTGCGCGATCTCACAGTTGCGGAGAACTTGAGCCTGGTCGAATCCTCAAAAGAGGCTGCCGCCGACAGTTTCCCCTTTATCGCCGAACGATCTCAGCAACGGGCGGGCACTCTCTCGGGCGGCGAGCAGAAGATGCTTGCGGTTGCTCGAACCGCAGCAAACCCAGGCACGCTATGGATTCTTGACGAGCCGAGTGAAGGTTTGCAACCTATGAACGTCGACCGGTGCGCTCAATTAATCCGTGATGCCGCAGCTCGTGGAGTCGGGGTACTTCTGGTTGAACAGCACATAGGAATGGCCCTCGCTGTGGCCGATCGATGGCTAGTCATGGAAACGGGCGCTGTCATTGATCAAGGGAGGGTTACGTCAAAAACTTTCGAGACCGTCAGTCGGCGGCTCGCAGTCTAAACAACGAAAGGAAACTGAACAAATGATTACACGCAATCTTGCAGAATGGCGGGCCCTGTCACCCGCGCAGCGACGTGTCGCGCTCGACGAGGCGCGAGCGGCGGCTTTGGCATCTGAAGGGACCGGCGTTTTTATCTCGATCGCCGCGGCGGACTCGCTGACCGAAGGGGGCGATGGAGTCCTTGCGGGAACTCCCATCGCAGTCAAGGACAACATCGATGTGGCTGGGCTCTCGACCACTGGCGGTACGGCCTTCCTCGATTACTCGCCTGACGTAAACGCAGATGTCGTCACCGCATTGCGGTCGGAGGGCGCTGTTGTTGTCGGAAAAACGAACTTGCACGAACTTGCTTTTGGCCTAACTAGTAATAACGGTGCGCACGGACCGGTCCGGAACCCTTTCGACCCTTCGCTCAGTGCGGGAGGCTCCTCAGGCGGCAGCGCCGCCGCAGTTGCACGAGGGATAGTTCCCTTAGCAATCGGAACGGACACCGGGGGGTCAATGTCCGTGCCAGCATCTTTTTGCGGTGTTTTTGGTATTCGGCCAACCACAGGTCGCTATCCGTCGGATGGGATCATTGGTCTCTCATGGACGCGCGACACCGCCGGACTTTTCGCCACTAACGTCAGCGACCTTCGCCTTGTCGATGAAATCATCACGGGCGAGGGCGACAGCGCGGCAGAAGCCAAGCCCAAAGACATTCGGATTGGTATTTCAGATGCGTATCTCGCCGACCTGGAGGCAACCGTGGGGGCGCGATTCGACGAGGCCCTGGCAGCTCTTCGGGCAGCCGGAGTGCACATCGTTCCAGTCGACCTCGTAAATCACTTTGAGCGGACTGCTGTATCTAACATGACAGTTGTGCTCTATGAGACCCCTCATACACTCATCTCTTATCTAAGGGGTACCGGCCTGTCCGGACTTCCGGAAGATCTGCTCGCCGCTTCGGCATTGACGAAATCGCCCGATGTCGCGGGCGTGCTTGCTTACATCCACGGTAATCCTGTACCTGTTGTTGATTACCGCAATGCGGCAACGAATCGCTGGCAATTGCGGAGGCAATTCATCTCGCAGTTGGACGAAGCGGGAGTCCACGCAATTCTGTTCCCGACAGTTCCAATTTTGCCACCACCATTGGGGCAGGACGCCGAGGTCGAGCTCAACGGCTCGGTTCGCTCGCTCTTCGATACACTTACTCGCCAAACGTCTCCGGGCGCACTCATGGGCATGCCGATGGTGACGGTTCCAACTGGAAATCCCAAAGATGTTCCGGTCGGAATTACCGTTATGGGCAGACCCTTCGATGACCGAGAGGTCCTCAAGATCGCCGAAACTTTTTCGAAGATCCTGCGACCTAGCGGCGATCGGTCCTAATCTGGCGGAACCCTTCCGACGTAACCTCGACCAGCTCGGTGGTGAGCACCTTCCCCCGGTCGCGACTTAAGAGGCGCGAGCCACCGAGCCGCGCGGAACGGAGCACACCACTGATTTCAACGGGATCTGCACTTTTCGCGATTCCTAGTGCCTGTGCGTACAGGTGGATGCTGTCATATACAGACTTGGCCATGCTGCTCAATCGAGGTGCGAGGTCCCCGAATCTCGCCCGATAGCGACGGGCGACATCGTCCATCTCGTCGGCGAGAGTCGGCATGAAGTATTCCTGAGTTGACCAGATTCCATCAGCTACTGCGCGCCCGGTGTGATCGAGCAGGGAATCATCGAAATTGGTTGCGAGAGTGCGAAATCTTGAGCGCAATCCCGAATCGAAAAATGCACGTTCGAACAAGACGGCGTCGATTCCCACGAGCGAGGAGAGAATCAAGTCCGCGCCGCTCCTCGAGATCCGCTCGATTACCTCGTCGAATTGAGGTGCTCCCAGCGGCTGGTAGTGTTCGCCGGCGATTACCCCATCGTGCCGGTCGATGACCTCATTGGCCACCATGCCGATTGAGCGGGGCCAGACGTAATCTGAACCAATGATGAACCAGTGCCGGGAGTTCGTCTGTTCCATCATGAGCGGCACTGATGCCGCCAACTGGTCGAGAGGGGTTTCACCAAACTGGAAGAAGTGCGCGCCCGAAGGTGAGTGTTCGCTCATCGCTG
The DNA here is from genome assembly GCA_044239485.1 of Microbacteriaceae bacterium. Lineage (GTDB taxonomy): Bacteria > Actinomycetota > Actinomycetes > Actinomycetales > Microbacteriaceae > MWH-TA3. The sequence continues at coordinate 11,416 of JBIIBI010000014.1, forward strand.
CAGCAAGAAAAAGAGTTC
>JBIIBI010000154.1:0-2829 GCA_044239485.1 Microbacteriaceae bacterium
TTACCGCGTGAGCGATATCGTGTCGTCGGCCGAGGGCGTGACAGCGACAATCACACACGGCACCGATGTGGTGGCACTTCGGCTGGGGGTGGCCGGCGCTCACAACGCGCTGAACGCCACGGGCGCGATCGCGGTGTTGTGTGCCCTCGGAGTCGACTTCGTCGCGGCCGCCACCGCGCTGAGTGATTTTTCGGGAACCGGTCGCCGCTTTGAACTCATGGACACGGTGCGAGGCGTGCGGGTGTACGACGACTACGCACACCACCCACGTGAAGTTCGAGCGGCGTTGGCGACGGCCAGAAGCGTGGTCGGTGAGGGACGCGTCATCGCTATTCACCAACCCCATTTGTATTCCCGCACCCGAGACATGGCTGCGGATTTCGCCCTCGAATACGAGAAAGGCGCCGATTTCACCATCGTTCTCGATGTGTTCGGGGCGCGAGAGGACCCGATCGCCGGAGTGACGGGTGCTCTTGTTTCGAGCGCTTTTGCCGATCAAACGCGCGTGTCATTTTGCCCCGATTGGTCTGTTGCGGCGAAAGTCGCGGCCGAGCACGCGCGTTCGGGGGACATCATCATGACACTGTCCTGCGGTGATGTGTATCGGATTATTCCGACGGTCGTTGCGGAACTCGACGTCTCGTGAAACGCCCGGAACTTCCTGGGGCGCAAGGGTCAAATCGTCCAATTCGGCGTGCAGTCGGCACACAATCGGTTGGCGCGCCCATCATTCGCCTTCCTCGACGTGACTCCGACGAACGCCGATTCACGGCCGGGCGTCGCCGTCGTCGCCGTGCGTGGTTGATGGGCGGAGGCGCAATCGTCGCTGTCGCTCTTGTCGTCACGGGAATTGTGATGTCGCCGTTGCTCACGTTGACCGAAATCGTGGTGAAGGGGCGCACCGATGTGTCCGAACGAGTTATCGCGGGCGCGGCCGCCGACCAGATTGGACAGCCACTCGTCGCTCTTGATTTCGATGCGATCCGCGAGCGGCTCAGTTCTGTCACTCGAATTCAGTCATTCACCACGGAAATTCAGCCTCCCAACACCCTCGTGATTCGAGTGGTCGAGCGGCGGGCAATCGGTTTTATGGCGCTGAAGTCGAAGTGGGTGGTCGTGGATGCGGCGGGTGTTGTGATCGACACGGTTTCGGAGAAGCCTTCGGGTATTCCCGAGTTGTTTGTCGAGTCCACCACGGACAGAGCCTTCAGCGCCATGGCCGAGACGCTGGTTGCCCTGCCCAAAAAACTTCGATCGAAAGTCGCGTCAATGTCGGCGCAGACACGTGACAGCGTTCGATTTACGCTCCGTGGAACGGGTCACGAAATTGTGTGGGGGTCACCGGACAATTCCGCCGTCAAGGTCGTGGTGATGGAGCGCGCGCTGCGGGTTGCCAATCAATCGAATGGTGTTTTCGAGATCGACGTGTCCGCGCCAGACAACATCGTTTTGCAGCCATTGCGCTGAATTCCGACACGCCGACACCACCTACGGTTTCTTCGCGTGGTCGTGACTACCGTGTGGGTGCCTGAGAAGGCAGTAAAAGTCTCGACTTCAAGTTGAGCCTGAACGTTGGAGGAATCCATGGCATCCGCAAATAACAACTATCTCGCCGTCATCAAGGTTGTCGGCGTAGGTGGCGGTGGTGTCAATGCTGTCAATCGAATGATTGACGCCAACATCAAGGGCGTGGAATACATTGCGGTGAACACCGACGCTCAAGCTCTGCTCCTCAGCGACGCCGATGTCAAACTCGACGTCGGTCGACAGCTCACTCGAGGCCTTGGCGCTGGCGCTGACCCCGAAATCGGTCGTCGCGCAGCTGAAGATCACGCGACGGAAATCGAAGAAAGCCTTGCCGGTGCGGACCTCGTGTTCGTGACAGCAGGCGAAGGCGGCGGAACCGGAACCGGTGGCGCACCCGTTGTTGCGCGCATCGCCAGGTCAATCGGCGCCCTCACCATCGGTGTTGTCACGACACCGTTCGGCTTTGAGGCGCGTCGACGCCGCGAACAGGCGGAAGCGGGCGTTGAGCGACTTCGTGAAGAGGTCGACACGCTGATTGTTGTCCCCAACGATCGCCTACTACAACTTGCAGACCCAACCATTTCGGTGACCGAAGCGTTCGCGATCGCCGACGAGGTTCTCCTCGCCGGGGTCCAGGGCATCACCAACCTCATCACAAATCCCGGCCTCATCAACCTTGACTTCGCCGACGTGCGGAGTGTCATGCACGGCGCGGGCACATCGCTCATGGGTGTTGGAAGTGCACGCGGAGCCGAGCGGGCGATTAAGGCCACTGAAATGGCGATCGCGTCGCCCATGCTTGATCAGACCATCAATGGCGCCCACGGAGTGCTGCTGTCCTTCCAGGCGGGTTCGAACCTGTCGATCATGGAGGTCAACGAAGCGGCGTCACTCATCTCGGATGTCATTCACCCCGAGGCCAACTTCATTTGGGGAATGGGAATCGACGACACTCTTGGTGACGAGGTGCGGGTCACGGTTATTGCTGCCGGATTTGACGAGCGCGACACCGTGCGCCCGGAACGCATTGGCACCGTTGCGTCGTTCCAAACACTCGACGAGGAACTTCAGCACAGCGAGTTTGGCCGTTCGGGAACAACGACGGACATTCCGGTTTTGACCGACCAGTTTGCCGACTCGGACGCATACGACCTGCCCGAGTTCCTTCAATAGTCCGTTGACGTCTGTAACCGCCCGATGGCAGTCGGTGTATGCCGATGTTGATGCGGAATGCACCCGGTGGGGACGCAGCATCAACGACATCACTCTTGTCGTTGTAACCAAGTTTCACCCCCCATCCGT
>JBIIBI010000155.1:0-2798 GCA_044239485.1 Microbacteriaceae bacterium
GTTCAACCCGAAACTACGACCCGACTCGTCGAACACTTTGGGTTCGATCCGAGTCAGTACCCGAAGAGTTTGTGCGTTTCCTTCGAAGCCACCGAACGGCAGCGCCCAATCGTTCAGAGCCTTTTCGCCATTGTGGCCGAAGGGCGGATGCCCGAGATCGTGAGCGAGGCAGGCGGTGTCGACGAGGTCGGGGTCGAGTCCGAGGCTCGCGCCGATTTCACGTCCGACCTGCGCGACCTCCAACGAGTGCGTCAATCGATTGCGGGCGAAATCGAGTCCTGCTGTCGGCGACAAGACCTGCGTCTTGGCGGCAAGCCGCCTCAGTGCACTCGAGTGGACCAGTCGCCCGCGGTCCCGCGCAAAATCAGATCGCTCGCCTTTCGTGCCTTCGGGCACGGCGCGTTCGCGGTCGAAATCCTTATATCCGCTATCCCCCACTGTGACTCGATTCCGTATCGACGAGTTCTCTCATGTCGCCACTGTTGATCTCGCGCGAATTGAGCCAACCGTCCGGCAACGACGGTCGTTTGGGTGAACCGGCACGGCCGCGCTGACCTTCGGCGTCGGCGCCGGGATACGGTGCATCGCGATCGAGGTCGGCGAGGATTGTGTCCATTTCGTTCAGGCTACCGACCAGCGCAAGAGCGGACCGAGTTTCTCCACCGACCGCGTACCCCTTGAAATACCACGCCACGTGCTTGCGGATGTCGCGGCAGGCATGATTTTCGTCTTCGAGGAATTCGACGAGTAATTCGGCGTGACGGCGGAACGCATCGGCGACGTATCCCAGATTCGGGGTAATTGTCTCGACGTCTTTGCCAAAGGCCGCTTCGAGATCGGCAAACAACCACGGACGACCGAGGCACCCTCGACCGACCACAACGCCATCGCATCCCGTCTCGTCGACCATGCGCTTTCCGTCCTCGCCACTCCAAATGTCGCCGTTGCCAAGGATGGGTAGCCCGGGGATTTCCGCTTTGAGCGTGCGAATCGCGTCCCAGTGCGCATTCCCGGAATAGTGTTGGGCCGCCGTTCGCGCGTGAAGCCCGATAGCAGCCACACCGATGTCCGCCGCGATTCGCGCGGCGTCCAGATAGGTGAGGTGATCGTCGTCGATACCCATGCGCATCTTGATGGTGACAGGTACGTCACCGGCTGCGTCGACCGTTGCCTGCAGAATCTGTTCGAACAACGTCGTCTTCCACGGTAGGGCAGCGCCACCGCCTTTTCGCGTGACCTTGGGAACGGGGCATCCGAAGTTCATGTCGACGTGGTCGGCGTGGCCTTCGTCAACGAGGATTCTGGTGGCTTCTCCGAGCGTCTTGGGGTCGACGCCATACAACTGAATCGACCGAGTCGTTTCCGAGGGGTGGTGTTGAATCAAACGCATCGTTGTCGGGTTCCGCTCGACCAACGCCCGAGCCGTGATCATCTCAGAGACGAACAGCCCGCTACCGTATTCCCGGCACAACCGCCGAAACGCCGTGTTGGTAATCCCTGCCATCGGGGCGAGGATGACGGGAACGTCCGTTTCAATCGGGCCGATGCGCATGTCAGGCGCCTAAGAGTCGCTCCGCGAGGTAACCCTCGAGTCGGTCGAGTGACACACGCTCTTGCGCCATCGTGTCGCGTTCGCGAACCGTCACGGCTTTGTCCTCGAGCGTGTCGAAGTCAACCGTGATGGCGAACGGGGTTCCGATTTCGTCCTGACGACGGTATCGGCGTCCAATCGCACCCGCGTCGTCAAAATCGATGTTCCAGTGCTTGCGGAGGCTTTCGGCGAGGTCGCGCGCCAACGGCGACAACTCCTCGTGGCGTGACAGAGGCAAAACTGCGGCCTTGACCGGAGCGAGACGTCGATCGAGGCGCAGAACTGTGCGAACGTCGACTCCACCTTTGGTGTTCGGCGCTTCGTCTTCGTAATACGCATCGACCAGGAACGCCATGAGCGAACGTGTCAGTCCGGCCGCCGGTTCGATAACATACGGTGTCCAGCGCTCGTTCGTCGCTTGATCAAAATAGGACAGTTCTGTTCCCGACGCTGCCGAGTGGGTCTTCAGATCAAAATCGGTGCGGTTCGCCACGCCCTCGAGTTCGCCGAACTCCCCCGACGAAAAACCGAAACGGTATTCGATGTCAACAGTTCGCTTGGAATAGTGCGACAGCTTCTCCTTCGGGTGCTCAAACAGGCGAAGGTTTTCGGGATCAATCCCGAGGTCGGTGTACCAGCGGAGACGCTCGTCGATCCAGTACTGGTGCCATTCCTCGTCCGTTCCGGGCTCGACAAAGAATTCCATCTCCATCTGTTCGAACTCACGGGTGCGGAAGATAAAGTTTCCCGGAGTGATTTCGTTACGGAACGACTTTCCGATCTGCCCGATTCCGAACGGGGGCTTCTGGCGCGACGACGACACGACGTTATTGAAGTTCACAAAGATGCCCTGAGCGGTTTCCGGGCGAAGATAGTGCATCCCCGATTCGTCTTCGATCGGCCCGAGATAGGTCTTGAGCATGCCCGAGAATTCCTTGGGCTCGGTCCACTGTCCGCGAGTGCCGCAGTGCCCACACGCGATGTCGGCCAGACCGTTTTCGGCGGGGCGACCCTTCTTCTCTTCGAACTCTTCTTCGAGGTGGTCCGCACGGAAACGCTTGTGGCACGACAGGCACTCGACGAGCGGGTCGCTAAACACGTCGACGTGCCCTGACGCTTCCCACACGGCGCGCGGCAGGATGACGGACGAATCGAGCCCGACGACATCGGGCCGGTTCTGCACCATCGCCTTCCACCACTGACGCTT
>JBIIBI010000156.1:0-2772 GCA_044239485.1 Microbacteriaceae bacterium
ATGGGTGACGGATCGTGGACCATCACGATCATGACGATTCTGGGTGCTGGCGCCTACGCCTGGTTCCAGTATTACAACGCGGCGTCCATTGCCGTGGCGACGTCTGGTGCCGTGTTGATCGAGCAGAAGGACAACCCCCGCCTGTATCGGATTGTCGAGAACCTGTCGATCACCAACGGGATGCCGATGCCGAAGGTCTACATCGTCAGTGACCCAGCGCCGAACGCCTTTGCGTCGGGACGAGACCCCGAGAACGCTGTCGTCGCTGCCACGACCGGACTCCTCGACATCATGACCGACGCGGAACTCGAGGGCGTCATGGCCCACGAGATGGGGCACGTCAAGAACTACGACATTCGGGTGTCGACCATCGTGTTTGGGCTTGTCGTCGCATTCGGGTTCATCGCGGACATCATGTTCCGCATGGCGTTCTATGGCGGGCGAAACTCTCGTGGCAGTGACAACGGTGGTCTGGCAATCTTGTCGCTCGTGTTCGGGCTCATCGCCATGGTGATTGCGCCGCTCGTATCGGCTCTCGTGCAAGCGGGTATTTCGAGACAGCGTGAATTCCTCGCCGACGCGACCGGTGCGATGACAACCCGCAACCCAGAGGGGCTCGCTAGCGCGCTGCACAAACTGGGCGAGTATTCCGCGCCGCTTCAGCGCCAGTCGGCCTCGATGGCGCACATGTGGATCGCGGACCCCAACAAACCCAACTTCCTCGAGCGCATGTTTTCGACACACCCGCCCATCGCCGACCGCGTTCGCCGCTTGCTCGAAATCGGCGGAAAGTTCTAAAAGATTCGGCGCAGTTCGGCCGCGGCATCACCCCAGTCGTCCACCACGATGTTCTCGAGCCCACGCCAAGCGGCTGCTCGGCGCACGACCTTGGCAAGACGATCGGCGGCGTCCGAGGGTCGCTTCGGTTCCCAGTGCGCGCTCTTGACGATAAGTGTCCGCGCTTTTCGATCCGCCTTGAGGTCCATGCGCCCCACTAGTGCGTCATCCATCAGGATCGGCAACGAGTAATAGCCGTAAATGCGTTTCGCCGCTGGGGTGTAAATCTCGATCTTGTAGTCAAAACCAAACACGCGACTCGCTCGAGGGCGATTCCAGGTGATGGGGTCGAACGGCGTCAGAATCGTGGAGACCTTCGGTGCCGTGGTGGGCACGACCGCGCCCGACAGCATGTACGCCTCGAGGGACCCGCCGCGGTGAGTCCAGCCATCGACCGTCACGCGTTGAATCGCACCAGCCTCGACCAACTCGTCGAGGATGACTTTTGTTGGAGCGACCTTGAAACGGTAGTAGTCGGCGATGTCCGACAAAACCCCAATGCCGAGCGCACGAACCGCGTCGAGGACGAGTGCACGGCGAGCGACGGGTTTGTCCACGCCGGTGTCCAACAGGTGGTGGGGGATGACGTCGGCGACCGGAGCATAGATTCTCTGAAAGTTCGTGCGGCCAATCGCCGTAATCACGCCGTCTTCGAACAGGTATTCGAGAGCGACCTTCACGTCGCTCCAATCCCACCAACTGCCCCGGCGCTGATCGCGCTTGCCCTCGAGTTGGCTGAACGTCGCAGGGCCTTCCGAATGGAGCCGAGCGAGTAGGTCGTCTGCGAGTGTGCGATGCTGCGCCAACCACGAATCGGGTTCCGTGTTGCGCTCGCGACTCTCGTGCATCTTCCACTGCCAGAGCGGCCAGGACTCGACCGGAATAAACGCGGCCTCGTGAGCCCAGTATTCGATGTGCGTGGCGGGGACGTGTGGGTCGAGCAACATGTGATCGAGAAGTGCGGTGTCGTACGTGCCCAGACGCGAAAACATCGGCAGGTAATGACTGCGTTCAAACACGTTGACCGAATCCAGTTGAAGAACCCCGAGCCGCGCGATTGTGTCGGCGAGGCGATCGGCCGTCACCCTCCCGCGCGGGGACGAACCGAAGCCCTGGGCGACAAGCGCGAGGCGTCGCGCTTCGGAGGCAGAGACGGTCGTCATGCTTATTACGGTAGCGTTTTCCAAGGAACACAACATGACAGAAGCAATCGCCGGCCCCACACTCGCGGATTTCATCGCCGCGCGTGACGTCGTGTCCGCAGTCGCTCAGGAAACTCCGATCGAGGCATCGCGCTACCTCTCGGGGATTTTGGGTTTAGAGGTCGTTCTCAAGTGCGAAAACCTGCAACGGACGGGTGCCTACAAGATTCGCGGGGCTTACAACCGCATGAGCAAGTTGAGCCCCGAGGAACGTGCTCGCGGAGTCGTAGCGGCCAGTGCCGGAAACCACGCGCAGGGAGTCGCTCTCGCGGCACAGGAACTGGGAATTCAGGCGACCATTTTTATGCCGATGGGTGTCGCCCTGCCGAAACTGTTGGCGACAAAGGATTATGGCGCTGAGGTCGTTCTGCTCGGTCCGACGTTCACCGAGTCGCTTGCGGCGGCGAAGGAATTCGCCGAGAAGACGGGCGCCGTCTTCATCCCGCCCTACGACCACGCCGATGTCGTCGCCGGTCAGGGAACCGTCGGTCTCGAAATCTTTGAGCAGGTTGCCGACGTGGAAACCGTCATCGTCCCGATCGGCGGAGGCGGACTGATTTCCGGTGTCGCCAGCGCCATGAAGCAACACGCGGCGGCAAACGGGCGCACCATCCGAATCATCGGTGTCCAATCGACGAACGCGGCGGCCTACCCACCCTCACTGCGAGCCGGTGAACCGACCACCATCGAGATGAAGCCGACCATCGCGGATGGAATCGCTGTCGCACGCCCG
>JBIIBI010000157.1:0-2761 GCA_044239485.1 Microbacteriaceae bacterium
GACCCCGCCGACCCGTCGCCGTTGAACCGAGCACGTTCGACCAACTCGAAGGGGCGATGGACCCCGCTCTGAAACTTCAACTCGCCCACGACACGGCGACGACCCTCGTCGCCCGCGTGCGCGACGAGGGCACGACCGAGGTCCTGCGGCGAATTCTCGACTATTCCCGTGACAACGGTTTGGGTGAAATTGCCGAGCTGTGGGCCGCGGCTCCCGCTCATTCACTTCCTGGCGCTCTATGGCGTTTGTACATCATTCACGCGAGCATCATCGCGGACCCCGACATTGCCGCCCACGCTTACCAACGCGGTGTCGACAACCTCAATTCCATCGATGAGGTCGTGGCTGGTGCGCGGCAACCCACCGGCCCCGACGACATCCGCGATTTAGCGGACGAAATCCTCGGCGGAGCCTTCACAGGAGACCTTGCCGATGCGCTCGATCGGGCGGCCGCATACTGCCGCATCGAAGCCCACGGGGTGACGACCCTCGTCGCCGGGACCGAAATCGGGACGAGCGCCCTCTTGGAACGTGCAGCAACCCTCGCCGACTTCGCCGCGGACCTGCAGGCGAGTTCGGTTCTCGCTAGAGCAAACAAACTCAACTAGAGAAACGATTTGGCGAGGCTCGTACACTGGAACAGTCGGGTCGTGCGGATTCCCCGGGTTCCATTAATTATGAGCCACCGCGAGTGGCAACGTGCCGAGAGGCGTAACCCACGGCCCGACACCTTTTACGGCGCGGTGTGGGTTTCGATGGACACCAGCCGAAAGCCACGCTCGCTTTTCGCGATGTGGAAAATGGCGAAGTCACCGGTTCCCAGCGACGCGGCCCGGCGTGCGTCATCGGTTACGACACCACCGGTTTGAGTGATGATTTCGCTCACGATTTGGGGAATCACCGGTCCGTGAGAGCACATCACAACCGGAACAGCCTTTCGCAATCGTGCCGCGACGAAATCGACAACGCGATCGCCCTCGCTCGTCCACTTGTCTTGAGATATCTTGCCCGACTCGCGAATCTCCATTCCGAGTTTGTACGACAGCGGCGCGACGGTTTGAAGACACCGGATTGCGGGCGACGAGATGATTGCGGCCGGGCCGAACGCAGCGAGACCGCCGGAAATGTCTCGAGACTGTTGCATTCCGTGGGCGACGAGGGGGCGAAGCGAGTCGAGCCCGTCCCAGTTCTCGTGCGCGGTCGCTTTTCCGTGGCGGGCAACGATGAGCGGAAAGGTGTCCATCGACCCCGATTTCCACAGAGAACGAACGTCCTCGATGAGCTCGCGATCGTGCTCGTAGGTCAACGCGGCGATTGCCTTTTTCGCACTGAGCCACTCGAGAGCGAAGATTTCGTCGTTCGACACGAATTTGGACTTGGCTTCGGCGACCGGATCGACCTCAGCGGCCCAATAATGGACAACCTTGGGCTTCCCGTTGGACGCTTGAACATAATGAACCGAGCCGAGCGACGGCCCGAGGTTGACCTTCAGCCCGGTCTCTTCGAACACTTCGCGGACGGCGGTGTGTGGCAAGGTCTCGCCGGGGTCGACTTTTCCCTTGGGAATCGACACGTCACGATGTTGTTTGCGATAGACGACGAGAACCTGCAGTTTCCCGTTGACGACTCGCCACGGGACCGCGCCCGCGGCGACGACTTGTTCGGGCTTGCTCACTTGTTTTTTCCTCGCGAGTTTCGGGAAGTGTATTCCGCCATCAGTGTGTCTTGGATGTCAGCGAGTTCTCCCGCCAGTCCAGTGTGTCGTGTCCACACGCCGTCTTCCGCAAGTGACCACGTGGAGGACGAGTCGCTCATGTGTAACTCGAACAGGTGGTCGATTCGCTCGAGGTGTTCGGGGGTCTCGATCTTGACGAGCACCTCGATTCGTCGGTCAAGGTTGCGATGCATCATGTCGCTACTGCCGATGTAGGTCGTGGGCTTGCCGCCGTTGTGGAACGAGTAGATGCGCGAGTGCTCGAGGTATCGTCCCAGAACGCTGCGAACGCGAATTGTTTCGGATAACCCGGCGCGACCGGGAACGAGCGAACAGATTCCGCGCACCGAGACATCGATGGGGACCCCTGCGCGGCTGGCACGGTACAGCGCGTCGATGATCGTTTCGTCCACGAGGGCGTTCATCTTGAGCCGAATTCCCGATTTCTCGCCAGCGAGTGCGGCCTCGGTTTCGCGCGCGATGTTCTTGAGCAACCCGTTCCGCAGATACCGCGGAGCGACGAGGAGTCGCTTGAACTTCTTTTCGATCGCGTAACCGCTGAGTTCGTTGAACAACCGCGTCAATTCGGCGCCGACCTCGGCCGAACTCGTAAACAGCCCGAGGTCTTCGTAGACGCGGCTTGTTTTCGGGTTGTAGTTTCCCGTTCCGATGTGCGAGTAGTACGAGATGTCCCCCGACTTGTCGCGGCGAACCACCTGGGTCAATTTGCAGTGAGTCTTGAGTCCGACGAGCCCGTACACAACGTGCACGCCCGCGCGTTCGAGTTGCCTCGCCCACGTGATGTTGTTCTGTTCGTCGAACCGTGCCTTGATCTCGACGAGAGCGAGTACCGCTTTGCCGGATTCCGCGGCGGCAATCAGGGATCGAACGATGGGGGAGTCTCCCGACGTGCGATACAACGTCTGCTTGATCGCGAGCACGCTGGGGTCGGTCGCGGCTTGTTCGACGAACGCCTGGACGCTCGTTGAGAACGATTCGTAGGGGTGGTGAACGAGCACTTCGCCCTCGTTGAGAGCGCCGAACAAA
>JBIIBI010000158.1:0-2756 GCA_044239485.1 Microbacteriaceae bacterium
ACATGGTCGCGGTGGCGACGGGCGAGGTGCGCAATCGCATTTCGGCCGAATTGCAGCGACGCTGGGCGATCGCATCCGCGGCGCTTCGCGGCTCGTGGTGGGACAAGGTGATGTTTTTCCTCAAGCGCGACGGTTTGCCGACGAGCGACTATCAGGTTTGGCGACCGTATCCAAAGGATGTGCAGCCGCGCAGCCAAAAGATCGGTCGCGACCTCTACACGCACATCGGGGTCGCGCGCGGTGACAAGGTCGGTCGCGACGAACAGTGGGCACGGAACTTCGACATGTTCGGCGCCCCCGTTGCGATTTTCGTCTTCACCCACAAGGGGTTGCCGACCTACGCCGTGTCCGACGCCGGACTGTTCATGCAGAACCTCATGTTGTCGGCGCACGCCCGCGGTCTCGGCACCTGCGCCCAGGGCGCACTGGCCGTATGGTCGGACCCGGTGCGGGCCGAATTCGATGTGCCGAAACAATACAAATTATTGTGCGGGATCGCTCTGGGCTTTCCGTCGAAAGACAACGTCAACAGTTTCCGAGCCGAACGTCTGCCCATCGCGGACATCACGATCAAAAACCGCTAACCGTCGCCATACAGCGCGGCGACAAAGGCGCGGTTCACGAAGAGTCTGTCGCGGCCCACTCGGTGCGATTCCAACACCCCCATCGACTCGAGTCGGTCGAGCCACTTCGTCGCGGTCGGGCGGCTAACCCGACAACCAGCGACGACGTCACGAATGCGCGAATAGGGTTGCGTGAACAGAACTTCGATCAGCGCGGAATTAGCAGGCCCGAACTCGTCACGAATCCGATCGCGAACATCGAGATGCGCGTGAAGAATGCGGTTGACAGTCGTGGTCGCCGACAGCGCCGTAGTCTCGACGCCGCGCACGAAGTACAGAACCCACTCGTGCCATTCACCGCGAGCGGTGACCCCCATCAGGCGCTCGTAGTATTCCGACTTCGTGGCGATGAAGTATCGCGACAGATACAGCACGGGCAACTCGAGCAAACCCCACTCGGCGAGCAACAACAGGTTGAGGATGCGGCCCGTTCGACCATTCCCGTCGGGGAACGGGTGAATCGCCTCGAATTGATAGTGGGCAACGGCAAGGCGAACGAGTGGGTCGACCTCGTCGCGCCGGTGGATGTAGTCCTCCCAATTCGACATGAGTCGCAACAGATTGTCACGACCGGTCGGCGGCGTATAGGTCACAGATTTCGTCAACGGGTTTCCGATGAACGTCCCGGCGTCCGTGCGAATCGCGGTGTCGTATCCGAGAATCGCCGAACAGATACTCGTCGCCGTCCCCGTGGTCAGGGGTCGTTGACCGATCGAATCGAACCCGACCTTCAACGCCGTGCGATACCGGAGTGCTTCGCGCGTTGCGGGATCTGCACCGACGAGCCCTTGGATATCCGACTGAAACATCTCGTCCGTCGTCGTGACGATGTTCTCGATCGCAGAACTGGCTTGTGCCTCGACGACAGGAATCGCGTTGATGAGAACGGCGGGGTTCGGGATGTAACGGCTTCGGGTGTCGAGTTCCATGAGGGCGACCCTCGCTGCAGTAGTCGCCCGCAGCACCTCGATCGTCTCGACGACGAGGTTGGGTGGGATCAGGGGAAGGTCGTTGTGAGCGACGTCCGCGCGGAAAGACATGCAGATAGTCTATTGACACGTTTGCCAAATGTGTAAAAAATAACGCTGATTTTTTACACGTTTACGATTTGAGCCGCGTGCGCACCGCAAGAGCAGCTCGCGCGCGCCACGACGAACGAGAGGTCAAGGGTTATGCAGCCCCGTCGAACATGCCGGTGACGGAGCCCTCGCCGAACACCTCGCGAATCGCGGTCGCGATGGTCGGGGCAATCGACAGGATTTCGAGGCGATCCCAGCGCTTGTCCTCCGGAATCGGAAGGCTGTCGGTCACCACGACCTTGTCGATGAAATCGGACTGCAGAATTTCGGTGGCGGGGTCCGAGAACACGGCGTGCGTCGCCGCGACGACAACTCCCCTGGCTCCCGCGTTCTTCAGCGCCTCGGCGGCCTTGACGATGGTTCGCCCAGTGTCAATAAGGTCGTCGACGATGAGGCACACTCGGCCTTCGACCTCACCGACGATCTCGTGAACGCTCACCTGGTTCGCAATCGTGGGGTCGCGGCGCTTGTGAATGAGCGCGAGTGGCGCTCCGAGCTTTTGGCTCCAGATGTCGGCGACACGAACGCGGCCCATGTCCGGGCTGACCACGGTCAGCGTGGACGAATCGAGTTGTGCTCGACAGTGCTCAAGCAAAAGCGGCATCGCGAACAGGTGGTCAAACGGTCCGTCAAAGAACCCCTGGATCTGCGGTGCGTGAATGTCGACCGACATGATGCGGTCGGCGCCGGCGGTCTTGAAAAGGTCGGCAACGAGGCGGGCGGAAATCGGTTCGCGACCACGGCTCTTTTTGTCCTGGCGGGCATAGGGATAGAACGGTGCGACAACGGTGATGCGCTTGGCACTCGCGCGCTTGAGCGCGTCGACCATGATGAGCTGTTCCATCAGCCATTCGTTGATGGGGTTGCAGTGCGACTGAATGACGAACGCGTCCGTGCCGCGAACGCTCTCGTCAAAACGCGCGTAGATTTCGCCGTTCGCAAACGTGCGAGCTTCGGTTGGCAGAAGTGAGATGCCCAGTTCGTTGGCGACGTCCAACGCAAGTTGAGGGTGGGCTCGGCCCGAAATCAAAATGAGCTTCTTTTTACCCGCCAA
>JBIIBI010000159.1:0-2744 GCA_044239485.1 Microbacteriaceae bacterium
CCGATATTGACGTCGAGACGTTACGGGCAGAAATTCACCGCGTCCACGATGCCGCATCAGTCCTCGAGCGCGAGGCGACTGTGCGATCAAAGGAACTCACACAACGCCTCGCCCAAGCTGGAGTGCCGTTGCGCGACATCGGCACAATCATCGGTTTCTCGCACCAACGTGCACACCAGTTGCTCGAACGCTGAGTCGTCGTGCATTGAGCGGACTGGGGCTCACTGACCTCAAGATGCCCGAGTGCCCCAACAGGGATTCGAACCCTGACTGTAACGATTTTAAGTCGTTTGCCTCTGCCGGTTGGGCTATTGGGGCGACGCCCTTACTTGCTGGGGCGTGATGCGTATGCCCGGAAGTAGGACTTCGGAGTCTCGCGTAACGTGAGGGTCGTGGTGTCGCGCCCCACCAAGAACTGCATGATCCAGCCGCCGACGACGCGGAACTTCCGTTCCCACATCGGCATCGCGAGCCCGTGATAACCGCGGTGCATGAGCCACGCGGGGAAACCGGTGACCGCGATCTTGCCTGACTGAAACACTCCGTGCCCGACACCCAAACCGGCGACTGCGCCGAGGTTCTTGTGGATATAGTCGACTGGCCGTTCGCCTCGAATCACGGCGACCAGGTTTTTCGCGAGCAACTTCGCTTGCCGAACCGCGTGCTGCGCGTTCGGAACACACATTCCGCCGACACCACCACCCGTGAGGTCGGGGACGGCAGAGTTGTCGCCCGCAGCCCACGCGCCCGCGACGATGGATCCGTCAGCGTTGGTGACCTGCAGCGTTGCCGACGAGCGGACTCGGCCGCGCTCTTCGACCGGGAGCCCCATCGAGTTGACGACGGGATTTGCCATCACGCCGGCGGTCCAGACGATGAGGTCTGACTCGAATTTGATCCCGTTCGACAACTCGACGTTGCCGCCCTTGGCCGACATGAGTTGAGTGTCGAGGTGCACGGAAGCCCCGCGCGACGCGAGGTTTCTGAGAACCCACTGCGAGGTCTTCATCGACACCTCGGGCATGACGCGCGGCATCGCCTCAACCATGTGGAACTTGGTGTCGTCGATCGTGAGTTCGGGGTACTGCTTGAGCATCGCCGTGGCGAGTGAGCGAAGTTCGGCGAACGTCTCAATTCCCGCGAATCCACCGCCGATGACGGTGACCGTGAGAAAACGATCACGCTCTTTGCCCTTGGGCAGGTTCGCGGCTTTCGCAAAGTTGTCGATGATTCGGTCGCGAACAGCGAGCGCTTCTTCGATGGACTTCATGCCGAAGGCTTCGTCCGCGACTCCTGGAATGGGGAAGGTGCGAGAAACGGACCCTGCCGCCACAACGATGTGGTCGTACTTGGTGGTGTAGCTCTTGCCTGCTGAGGGTTGAATGGTTGCGGTTTTTTTGGCGTGATCGACCGAGGCGACTCGTCCCTGCACAACGTGGGTCTTTTTCAGGTGGCGACGCAGCGGAACGATGACGTGGCGGGCTTCGATCAGGCCGGCTGCGACCTCGGGCAGGAACGGGTGGTAGGTCATGTACGGAAGTGGGTCGACCAGTGTGACCTCGGCTTCGCCAGCCCGCAGGTGCTTTTGCAACTTAAACGCGGTGTAAAAACCGGTATACCCGCCACCGACGATAAGAATTTTGGCCACGACTACTGCTCCTGAAATTTGAGGGGACAACTGGACAAATCTAGCGCGTTTCGGGCGCACACACGCACCGTTCGGGTGACCAGGTGGCAGCGCCGAGCGCGGCATCCCCCACGAGGTTGACTCCCGGTCCGACTGCGAGGCTGTGAGCGGCGAGAGCATGCAGGCATTTCACGCGGGTCGGCATCCCGCCGGCACTAATCCCGTCGAGTTCGTCGACGTGGCCGTGTGCATCGCGGTCAGCGATGTATGCGTGGTGGGCAGCGAGATACGCAGCGGCGAACTCGGAGTCCTCGGCCAGTTTGTCCTGTTCACTCACCATGAACCCGTTGGCCTCGAGGGTTGACAGTGCCGCGGTCGCCCCCGGGTGCGTCAAATAGTAGAACGTGGGAAACGGCGATCCGTCTGCCAGTCGAGGTTTCGTCGCGACGACGGTCGGAGCGCCACACACGCATCGCGCCGCGACACCGACGACATCGCGCATCGGTCGTCCCAGTTGAATCCGCATGATCTCGAGGTCTCGCTCGCTCGCGGTGTCGATTGTCACTTGGATTCCGGTTCCGGGTTGGCGGCGAAGGCATATGACTGGACGAAGGCGTCGATCCAATCGATGTCGGTCGTTTGAACGGTTCCCAGCACTTCGTCCGACTTGGCCGGTTTCGCATCGACGTCATTGACAACGAGGTACGAGATGTCGCCGGGGTAGACAAACATGAGTCGTTGGCGCGCTTGCGCTTCGACATAGGCACGGTCGGTCCAGCGCATCATGTCCGCTTGGGCTTCGGCGAGGGTCGCCCGCGCAGTCGCTACCTCGCGGTCGAGTTCGGCCATCTTGGCCTGTTGTTCAAACCAAATCTGGACGGGGTGCCACAGGTTCACCACGGCGACCGCCGCAATGATGATCCCGACGATGACCGCGCCGCTCCGTTGCAGTTCGCGGTCGATGAAGTCATCGAGGCTCTGGCGCACACCGGCTCGCGCCCGTCCCGACGATCGGGCGGAACGTTCGGGGCGACGCGGCGAACTCACTCCTCAAGGGTAACGCGGACGCCCCCTCGACCTCGTGAACGACTAGGCGGTGAAACGGGGGAACGCGGAC
>JBIIBI010000160.1:0-2743 GCA_044239485.1 Microbacteriaceae bacterium
CGATTGCGCGACTCCGCACGCCGCACAACTCGTCTATGCCGGCGATCTCGCGTTAGACGAGACCTACCTGTCGTACCCCGGTGACAATCGTGTCGGTAAAGCCGCGATGGCGGGGTGCTCGCGTGAGGGTGTTCTCAACCTCAAGACCGCAAAGGCGTACAGAGACCTTCTTGTTTCCAGCGCTTATCCCGTTTCGTCCGAGGCGTGGGACTCTGGGGACACGCGGTATTACTGTTTCGTCAATCTGTCGAGCGGTGACCCCATCGAGGGCGACCTCGCCGGCAAATTGATCACGCAGGGCGCAGAGGCAGCTCCGGAACCGACTGCAACGCCTTAACGCCGAGCCGCGATTCCATCACCGCGATGGCGTCGTCGGACTGATCGAAAAGGACAACGTTGCGCCCGAGTTCGTGGGCGGCCGCACCCGTGGTACCGCTTCCTGCGAACGCATCGAGCACCCAATCCCCCTGCCGGCTTGACGCCGAAATCATTCGGCGCACGAGCCTCACGGGCTTTTGGGTCGCGTAGCCCGTCTTTTCCTTGCCGGTCGGGGACACGATGGTGTGCCACCACACGTCGGTCGGCAATTTCCCCCGCGCGACTTTTTCGGGCGTCACCAGCCCGGGGGCCATGTACGGTTCGCGATCGACTTCGGCCGAATCGAAGAAGTACGTCGCCGGGTTCTTTACGTACACCAAAATCGTGTCGTGTTTGGTCGGCCACTTCGTTTTAGATTTCGCGCCATAGTCGTAGGCCCAAATGATTTCGTTGAGAAAACTGTCTCGCCCGAACAGTGCATCCAACGCAACCTTGGCGTAGTGGGCCTCTCTATAATCGAGGTGCAAATACAAAGTGCCCGAATCAGCGAGCACGCGGTGGGCCTCGACGAGTCGGGGTTCGAGGAACTCCCAATAGTCTTCGAACGCGTCGTCATACCCGTACAACAATCCCTTGACCGTCTTGTACGACGCACCGCCGAATCCGGTTCTCGTCCCGCCCACGGCACGCACGGTCTTCAACGACCGACGTTCTTGCCGCCGACCGGTGTTGAAGGGCGGATCGAGGTACACGACCTGAAACGTCTCGTCCGGGAGCCGCCGCAACAGTTCGAGGTTGTCGCCCTGCACGATGTGTATCTCGGTCATTCCCCTAAGTTAACAGAGTGACGGAAGATGAGCGCGTTTCGGCGACACCCGAACTTTCCACACACGGCGTTGGACCGTGGAAGGGCGAGTGGCCGACCGACCCGAACTTCGACCCGGCGCTCCTCGAAAACGGCGACACCCGCAACGTCATTGACGAATACCGCTACTGGACGATGGAAGCGATTGTTGCTGACCTTGATTCGAAACGCCACGGATTTCACGTCGCGATCGAGAACTGGCAACACGACCTCAACATCGGGTCGATTGTTCGTACCGCGAACGCGTTCCTCGCGAACACGGTTCACATTGTCGGCCGCCGGCGCTGGAACAAGCGCGGAGCGATGGTCACTGATCGATATCAGCACGTGATTCACCACCCCACGATCGACGAGTTTCTCGAATGGGCACGAACCCACAACCTCACGGTCGTCGGTGTCGACAACGTGCCCGGTTCGGTGTCTATCGACGAAACCCCGTTGCCGGAGTCGTGCGTGTTGCTGTTTGGACAGGAAGGACCGGGGTTGTCGCCTGAAGCAATCGCCGCGAGCGACCTCGTCGTCGAAATCGAACAGTTTGGTTCCACCAGGTCGTTGAACGCGTCCGCCGCCGCCGCCATCATCATGCATTCCTGGATCCGAGAGCACATCGCCGCCAAACGGTAGACTGAGAAAGTTCGCCGATCGAAGGAATCGACATGCCCGCAGTAGTCATCGTTGGAGCCCAGTGGGGTGACGAAGGTAAGGGTAAAGCAACCGACCTCATCGCGGGACGCATTGACTATGTGGTCAAGTTCAACGGCGGAAACAACGCAGGCCACACGGTTGTCATCGGCAACGAAAAGTACGCGCTGCACCTCTTGCCCTCCGGGATCCTCACCGAGGGCGTCGTGCCCGTCATTTCAAACGGCGTCGTCATCGACCTCGAAGTCTTGTTCGAAGAACTCGATGCGCTGACCAGTCGCGGCATCGACGTCTCGAAACTTCGCGTTTCGGCGAATGCCCACGTCATCACGACGTATCACCGCACGCTTGACAAGGTCACGGAACGATTCCTCGGTAAGCGCCAGATTGGAACGACGGGTCGCGGAATCGGGCCGACTTACGCCGACAAGATCAATCGCGTTGGAATCCGCATTCAGGACATCTTCGACGAAGGAATTCTGCGCCAAAAGGTCGACGGTGCGTTGGACATGAAGAACCACCTCCTCGTCAAGATTTACAACCGCCGAGCCATTACCGCTGACGAAATCGTCGACGAACTGCTGTCGTACGCGGACCGCCTTCGCCCGTTGGTCTGCGACACCTCGCTGTTGCTCCACGAGGCACTCACCGACGGCAAGACCGTCTTGTTCGAAGGCGGCCAGGCAACGATGCTCGACGTCGACCACGGAACGTATCCATTTGTCACGTCGTCGAATTCAACCGCGGGCGGAGCCTCAACTGGTTCCGGTATCGGACCGAATCAGATTTCCCGCGTGATCGGAATCATCAAGGCGTACACGACTCGAGTCGGTTCCGGGCCGTTCCCGACGGAACTCGACAACGAGGAAGGCGAACGACTTCGCCAGGCCGGCGCTGAATTCGGCACGACCACGGGGC
>JBIIBI010000161.1:0-2731 GCA_044239485.1 Microbacteriaceae bacterium
TTTCCGGTACGGGTCGATATCGACAATCCCGTTCGCACGCAACATCGTCGACACTCGGCTCGCATCGACGCTCTCGTCGAAGTCGATCGTCGCGACAATCTGAGAGCGGTGTTCGGGGTTGGCGACGAACGGCGATGCATTCGGGCGGGCCTCGGCCCACTCGTAGATTCGATCCGACGAGTCCTTGGTGCGGGCGTGCGCCCAGGCAAGTCCGCCACTGTCTCGAATCCATTGAATCTGTGCGTCCAGCAACAAGAGCGTTGCGATCGCGGGAGTGTTGAGGGTTTGGTCGAGTCGCGAATTGTCCAGCGCGACACCGAGCGACAAGAATTCGGGAATGTACAGGCCCGACGCGGCGATGCGCTCGACCCGTTCGATGGCGGCGGGGGACATGAGGGCGAACCACAGCCCGCCGTCGCTCGCAAAGTTCTTTTGTGGTGCGAAGTAATAGACGTCTGTTTCGCGCACATCAATATCGACACCGCCGGCCGCGCTCGTCCCGTCGACCACGGTGAGTGAGCCCGCCGGCCCCTGACGACGGACCGCCGTCATCGCGCCGGTTGACGTTTCGTTGTGGGGATAGGCGAAGACGTCCGCTTCCTCGTCACCGACGAAGGCCGAGACCGTTCCCGGGTCTCCGTAGACGACGGCCGGTGCGGTCAGCCAGGGAGCGCTCGCGGCGTTCACAAATTTTTGCCCGAACTCTCCGAACGTCAGGTGCGCGCTGCGTTTTTCGATCAGCGAAAAGGCTGCGGCATCCCAAAACGCCGTCGAGCCACCGTTCCCCAGAACCACCTCGTAGCCGTCGGTCAGTCGGAAAAGGTCAGCAAGTCCTGCACGCACTCGACCGACGATGTCCCGGACCGGCTTCTGCCGGTGGGAGGTCCCCAACAAATGGGCGTGTGCAACGAGGTAGTCGAGCTGTTCCGGGCGGATTTTTGACGGACCGCATCCGAACCGTCCGTCAACCGGGACGAGCTCGGGGGGAAGGCGGAAGTCGGTCATGCGCCAAGTCTAAACAATCCACATCCTTCTAAATTCTCTAGGTTTGCCACGCCGAAGCCTGCGCTGGGCTCGTTCATAGGGTCGCTCGGTAGAATTGGGTCGTTCCGAACGCGCCACCGCGCACACAGAACAGCCGCACACGGTCCGAAATTCCCCGTATGTGTGAGGTTAAACAAAATGAATGACGGGGAGGTGAAGCGCCTCGGGCTCAGGAGCAAACTCTTGGATAACGCTTTCTTTCGAATCGGTCACACCACGGCTCTCGCCATCGGTGATGCAGTTCGGTTCATCGCCCGGGTAATTCGCGGAATCAGGCCAACCGCCCGCCGTGCGGGTCGTGCCCTGGTCGGCGAAAACGCTCGACGCGTCTCGGTCTTTGCGCTCATCTCGGCCCTCGTGGGAACGATTTCACTACCGGCCTACGCGTTTAGCCCGGAAATCTTGAGCGCCGCCGAGGTCACACAAGACGTCGTCGTAACAAGCGATACGGCGCTCGCCGTTGATCACTCAACATTCCACGCCACGAGCCTCGCGCAAATTCGTCGCAATGCCGCGAATCAAGTTATCTACCCTGAGTACCACGGTCCGTCCGCAGCGGACTACCTCAAGAATCCGCCGTACCCCGACTTCAGCCTTGACAAGGTGTTCGAAGTGGCGAAGAAATACATTGGGGTTCCCTATCGATTCGGGGGCGCCTCGCCGGCCGGTTTCGATTGCTCGGGCCTCGTCCAGTTTGTCTATGCGCAATTCGGCGTGAACCTGCCTCACAGTGCCAGTGGACAAGCGGCGATGGGTCGACCGATCCGCCTCGCTGATGCCCGTCCCGGCGACCTCGTCATCATGGCGGGTCACGACGGAATCTATGCCGGCAACGGCAGAATCCTCGACGCCCCGGCCGCGGGTGGATACGTCAGCATCCGCAAGATCTGGACCTCTAATTTCCACATCGTGCGCATCGGAATTGACTAGCGCGCCAATACCGCGTGACGGGTTCGACAGGCGTAGTCTGAACGCGTGACCATCACAACTCGAATCGTTTGCGGTTTGACGGGTGCCCACAGAGCCTCCCCCCGAGGATTCGACTGGGAACACCCGATAAGTCCGAGCGTCGTTTCGCGCCAACACGGTTGCGACAACGGAAGGCATCGTCTGTGAAGACGGTGCTTTTTTTGTGCCCGAATCGAGAGACGGTGGTCGAAACCCGAAACCCCACACACCATGTGGGACCGAAAGGAACACCATGAGAACCCTGGTCCTCAACGCCGGCTACGAGCCACTCGCCGTGGTGTCCGATCGCCGAGCCATCGTGCTCGTCATGACCGGAAAAGCAAACATTCTTGCCCACGAAGCTGACCACCCCGTCTTCGGAATCTCGGGGTTATGGGATAGGCCCAGCGTCATCATCCTGAGTCGTTACGTTCGCGTGCCGATGGCGAGCGGAGTGCCGCTGACGAGGCGGGGCGTACTGCGTCGCGACAACCACCGATGCGCCTACTGCGGCAAGGTCGCCAACACGATCGACCACGTGCAACCAAAATCTCGCGGCGGGTCCGACAGTTGGGAAAATCTCGTGGCCTGTTGTGTTCGCTGCAACAACCAGAAAGCAGACCGCACTCTGCGCGAACTTGGCTGGACACTGACGAGCCAGCCCCGGCAACCCCGCGGAACCGCCTGGCTCGTGCGCGGGATCGACCGGGACGTGCCGGCATGGAACGACTACCTCGTC
>JBIIBI010000162.1:0-2713 GCA_044239485.1 Microbacteriaceae bacterium
GGCTCGACCTAATTAGGGTGCGGCGGGGTAGCTCAGGTGGTTAGAGCACACGGCTCATAATCGTGGTGTCGCGGGTTCGAGTCCCGCCCTCGCTACCAATTAGTTCCCCTTGGTGTATTTTTTCAAGAAGGTAAAAGGGTCGACAGGGCTCTCGTCGATGAGTATGGCCAGGTGCAAGTGAGCACCCGAGGTAACTCCGGAATCTCCGACGCGCCCGATGTAGTCACCGGCCTTGACCTCTTGGCCAAGCTTCACCCCAATGGAATCGCGAATCATGTGGGCGTAGAGGCTCTTGAATTTCAAACCATCCACGTTGTGACTGATGACGACCCATTTTCCGAGGTACCCGTCATCGTTGACCTCGACGACAGTGCCCGCAGCGACGGAACCGAACGGTGTTCCAGTTGCTGGGTCGAAGTCAAGCCCTCGATGCTGCGTCGAGCATCCGAGGCACGGCGCGGCACGACCGCCGTATCCTGACGAAATCGGAACGACGACCGGGAAGGGCCAACGGATCTTTCCACTGTTGGTGACCGAATATGCGAAACCTGATGTGCGACCGTATGTGAGCAACAAGAGTTCGGAATAGGTCGTGACCGAATAATCACCGAGGGCAACCTTTTCCGCTTCTGTTCCCAGGGCGGCAACCTTGACCTCCTGGTCGTCGCTGCGGGTCTCGGCAGCCCATCCCATGTTTGTCGCGTTGAAACCGGTGGCGGGCAATGCGAGAACCGCAAACAAGCCACCGACAACCATGACCACAAAACTGCGGCCCAACGCGTTGCGCAGGGGATGAGTGCGCCTCTGCGGTTTTTTCGCCCGCGACGATCGCTTCGCGGCGGCTTCTTCCTTCTTTCGGGCTTTTTCTTCCGCTCGCTTGCGACGCTGCGCGCCAACATGACCGCGTTCCGCATAACTGGAAGGCACAACCGCCGAGTCAGATGTCGCGCCGGTCAGAGAAGTATCAGCCAACGACGTTTCCGACAGCGCTGGCGGGAAACTCGCTTCGTCCCGCGGAAGTGTGGGCACCTGCTGGCTATTGTTGATCTGATTCTGGAAACGCGCGGCCTCTGATTCGCGGGCCTCCGCTTCTTCCTTCTGCCGTCGGATCTCGGCCGCTCGCTTCAACGCGTTCTCGCGGATTCGCTCCCGTTCGCGTTCGCGGGCAATCTGTTCAACTTTTTCCTGCTCGGCGCGGAGTCGCATCTCGCGGCGCGCAAGCGGTTGATCGGGGTTTTGGGCGCGCGATTCGTCATCCGCGCCCGAACGCGCCGAATCAGAATCAGTAGTCACAAAACCTCCACAAAGTCGTGCTTGGCAATTGTAAGCGAGGTACCGCGGTGTCGCTACCTGAAGTCGAAATGGGCCCCCGCGTCGACGAGCACCGCTTCAATCTCGTCGATGACTTCGGGGTGTGCCGCAAGGAGCCAATCGATGTCCGGTGCCGCGCCCTTCCAGCCCCGAACTTCGGCTCCGGCTTCGCGGGCGATGAGGACTCCCGCGGCGTGATCCCAGGGCTGCAACATGCGCTCGAAATAGATGTCAAGCTGGCCTGCGGCCAGGGCCGTGAGGTCGAGTGACGCCGCTCCCATTCGCCGGATATCGCGAATGTGTGGCATCACGATGGCCATCACGTGCGCCTGTTGAGTGCGGATTTGTCGAGAGTAGGAAAACCCCGTCGACAGCAACGATTGCCCGAGCGACTCGGGTCGGTTGACCGTAAGCGGCACCCCGTCCGAAAACGCCCCGCCGCCCAGAACTGCGGTGAATTCGCGCCCGCTTGCCGCGTTGATCACAACGCCCACAAGCTCCGTCCAATTACCGGGTGTGGGATCGCCTTCCACGACCGCGATACTGATCGCATACTGCGGAATATCGTACAAATAGTTCACCGTGCCGTCGATTGGGTCGACCACCCAGGTTAGGGAAGTCGATCGATCAGCTCGGCCGCCTTCCTCCCCGAGGAAACCGTCCCCTGGCTGGAGTTCGGCAAGTCTTGTGCGGACGAGGGCCTCGACCTCTCGGTCGACCGCCGTGACGATGTCGACCGAGGACGTCTTGCTTTCGGCGACCGTCACCGTCCCGCGACGACGCTCTGCAGAGAGCGCGGCCGCTTCCCGAGCGACGACGAGCGCCGTCTCAAGAAGCTGTGCGTACATGCTTCTATTGTCTCGCAGGTTACCCGTCGGTTGCTCCGCCTAATCTCGGGGTATGGACTCGTGGAATATCGCGTTCGGTGTTGTCGCCGGCCTTGTCATCGCGGTGGGTGGTTTCCTCGCCGTTGGCGCGGTGATTGTGGCGCTGTTTCGATGGGCGACCGAATTCGTCACGCCGCAGAATCCGGAGCTTGAGGATGAAGACGAAATCGATCATCGATTTTATTGACGTTCGGAACCCATCCAGTAACTAGCGACGCAAGGCCGATCGGAGTCTGCGCAGCGGCCTGCTCAACGCGACGCTCATGGCGATTCGGGTCATGGGATCGGGTAGCGAGCGGGTCACCGCCATCAATCCAATGACAAGTCGGGTGTTGATGGGTAACGGGGTACCCGATTCGCGATACAACATCAGTGCTTCGCGTAACCGAGCCTCCGCCAAGTCGTGCTCTTTGCCTGCTGCTCGAAGTGCTGAGAGGTCGTAGGCGATTTGGCTAACAAATCGCGGGTAGAAGTGGGGGGCTAACTCGCGTTTATCCGTGTCCGACAAACCAGCG
>JBIIBI010000163.1:0-2702 GCA_044239485.1 Microbacteriaceae bacterium
GCGATCGTGAGTGCGTCGTCGGAAACGTGAAGGAACGCACCGAGGTCGCCGTCGGTCTCGGCGATGCGATCGAGATGGGCTTTCGTGAGTTCGACGCTGGAAATCTCGCGGGACTCGAGAAGTACGGATTGCTCGGCCGCACTAAGGCGCGTGAGGTCGCTCACGCTTCCTCACCCAAAATCGCGGTCACGCGAAAACGTGAGCCGTCATGGTCCGGGGCGCCGGTAAGAGCCTGCTCCAAAGTCAGTTCGTCGGCGACGACATCCTCGCGCCACACGTTCTCCATCGGAATCGGATGCGACGTCGCGGGAACGTCCGCCGTGGCCACTTCGTTGACCTTCTCGACGGCGCTCACAATCGCGGCGAGTTCGCTCGTCAACGTTGTGACCTCGTCGGGGGTCAAGGCAATTCGGGCAAGGTTCGCCAGGTGGCGAACGGTGTCCTCGGTGATGTCAGACATGGTTCTCCGTGCGTCGGGAATACCCCAATCCTACCGAGAGCACCGTGCCGAGCGTTTGCCTCTGCGTGGTTCGAGAGCATACTAAAGCCATGCGAAAAATCCTCATCGGTCTCGTCGCCGCAGCGACACTTGTCCTGTCGGGTTGTGCGATTCTCCCTGATGACAGATTCGACTCGGACTGGATTCTCACTTACGGGAAGAACTCACAGGGCACATTCGTAAACGGAGCCGAAGGGGCGATCCGTATGACCATCAACGCTGGTCAAATCTCTGGTCACATTTGTAACTCGTGGGGCGGCGACATCTCGATCACGGACACTTCTGTGTTGGTCTCCGGGATTTATTCGACCGAAATGTGGTGCACCGAGCCCGAAGGAATCATGGACCGCGAAACGCGTTTCCTCAACGACCTGTCACGAGTCACGTCAGTCGAAATCGTTGACGGGACGCTCCATCTCTCGGGCGGCCCTGTGACACTAGATTTCGTAGCGGGCGATTAGCTACAGCCCGAGGCTAGCGACAAAGTCGTCCGCTGGG
This sequence comes from Microbacteriaceae bacterium, assembly GCA_044239485.1. Classification (GTDB taxonomy): domain Bacteria; phylum Actinomycetota; class Actinomycetes; order Actinomycetales; family Microbacteriaceae; genus MWH-TA3. The sequence goes on from JBIIBI010000163.1 coordinate 998, forward strand.
ACGATTCGAATTCCGAGTTCTTCGGCCTTCGCTTGCTTCGAACTCGGTTTGTCACCGCCGACAAAAACGAGTGTGGTCTTGACGCTGACGCTCGACGTCACCGTTCCACCTGCTTGCCGGACTGCCTCTTCAGCCGAATCCCGGGTATAGCCGGGCATAGGCCCAGTGATGACAACTACTTCACCCGACAACGGACCATCAAGTGTCTCGAGAGCTGCACCCGGCCCCGGATGCCCGGGAATCTCGAACGGAACACCAGCCGCCCGCCAGCGAGTCACGATGTCTCGGTGCCAGTCGACTTCGAGCCACTCGACGAGGCTCGACGCGATGATCGCGCCGACCCCATCGACCGCGGACAGTTCGTCGACGGATGCAGTCTCGATCGCGGTGAGCGACCCGAAGTGGCTCGCGAGCGCGCGGGCGGCAACCGGACCGACGTGGCGAATGTTGAGGGCGACGAGGAACCGCCACAGGTCTTTCGACTTCGCCTCGGCCAGACCCTTGATCAGTTTGAGTGCGTCTTGCGACGGAACGAGTTCTTTCTTGACGGTCGCGCGAAACGGTGTCTGAGTGACAGGCTGGCCCGTCTTGTCATCGAGTTTGGCGAGCCCCGTCTCGGCGTCCTTGACCGTGACCTCGATCGGGAAGAGGTCGTCAATCGTGAGGTCGAACAATCCCGCTTCGCTCGTGAGCGGCGGAGTCGCGGGAACGATCGGTTGGGTCAGAGCGGCGGCCGTGACCTCACCCAGCCCCTCGATGTCGAGAGCGCCGCGACTGCCAATGTGTTCGACTCGGCCTCGAACCTGCGCTGGACAGTGCTCGGTGTTCGGGCACCGGAAATCGATGTCGCCCTCTTTCGCCGGGGCGAGCGTCGCGCCGCACTCCGGGCAGCCGGTCGGCATGACCCATTCACGCTGCGTGCCGTCTCGCAGTTCGACGACGGGTCCAAGAATCTCGGGGATCACGTCACCCGCCTTGCGCAGAACAACCGTGTCACCGAGTAGCACACCCTTCTGAACCACGACGTCCTTGTTATGGAGGGTCGCCTGACGCACAACCGAACCAGCGACGGTGACCGGTTTCATCACCGCGTAGGGAGTCGCACGGCCGGTTCGCCCAACCCCGACGACGATGTCGAGCAGAACCGTGTTGACCTGCTCGGGCGGGTATTTGTAGGCGATAGCCCAGCGCGGTGCCCGAGATGTCGCCCCGAGCCGGTCGTGAAGCTCGAGGCTGTCGACCTTGACGACAACGCCGTCGATCTCGTGTTCGAGGTCGTGACGGTGCTCGCCGTTTCGCTCGACGTAGGCGACCGCCCCGACGGAATCCGGCACGACTGACCAATATGGCGATGTCGGCATCCCCCACGAGCTCAACAGTTCGTATATCTCGGACTGGTTCGCGACCGGCGGATTAGCCCACGCACCGATTCCGTGAACGTACAGGCTGAGACGTTTGAGCCGGTCCTGCATGAGTTCGAGTTGACGCTCGTTCTTGGTCTCGGCCTTCTGCCGGAGGCTCCCGGACGCGGCATTGCGCGGGTTCGCAAAGGTCTTTTCGCCGAGGGACGCTTGTCGCGTGTTGAGATCGGCGAACTCAGCGGTTCGGAAAAACACCTCGCCGCGAATCTCGACGACGGCGGGGTGGCCTTCGCCGGTCAAACGCTGAGGAATCGAGGGGATGAGCCGAACGTTCTCGGTGACGT
>JBIIBI010000165.1:0-2656 GCA_044239485.1 Microbacteriaceae bacterium
GATACTTCCCCAATCTCACCCACGCTCCGGGCTTAATTGGGACACAAAAAGGTTTCTTCAAATCAGAACTCAAGGCGATTGATCTCACCGTCACCCCGACCGCGTTCAACGCCGGTCCCGATGTGGTTACTGCGCTATTCGCCGACTCGCTCGATTGCTCGTACATCGGGCCGAACCCGGCGATCAACGCCTATGTGCAGTCCGAAGGCGCAGCGGTTCGTATCGTCGCCGGATCGACCTCGGGTGGGGCTGCGCTGGTCGTCCGTGAAGGTGTTGACACTCCCGCCGATCTCGCTGGCTTGACCATTGCGACCCCTCAGTTGGGAAACACCCAAGACGTTGCCGCACGCAGCTGGCTAGCGGACCAAGGGTTCGCAACCGACCTTGAAGGTGGTGGCGACGTCTCGATCAAGCCACAATCCAACTCGGACGGGCTCGCCGCCTTCTCGACTGGCGAAATCGATGGTGCGTGGGTTCCCGAGCCGTGGGTTGCATCGTATGTCAAGGCAGGGGCAAAGGTACTTCTGAACGAAGCCGACCTGTGGGACGGCGGTCAGTTCGTCACGACCGTTATCTTGTGCCGCACCGACTTCATTGACCAGCACCCCGAGGCCGTGACTGCACTTCTCAAGGGACACCTCGCGGCTCTCGACTTCATTGCGGAAGACCCCAAGGCTTCGCAGGAAGCGGTAAACCTCGCGCTTGCTGGGCTGACCGGCTCGTCGATTGACGAGGCAGTTCTCGCTGCGGCATGGAAGAACGTTGCTTTCACGTCCGATCCACTGTCGGCGACTCTCGTCACGTCGGCAGACCACGCGGTCAGCGTCGGACTCCTTGAAAAGGAGAAAATCGACGCCGCCGGCGGACTTCCGGGAACCCTGTACAGCCTCGACCTGCTCAATGCACTCCTCGCCGAACGCGGAGAGGCTGCGGTCAAGTAATGGCACAAGCGGAAGTCATGCTCCGTGCGAACAACGTCAGTAAATCATTCGGCCCGGAGGGGGCGGCTACGGTCGCCCTTTCTGGTGTCGACATGACGATTCGCGCAGGAGAATTCGTCACAATCGTTGGCGCGTCGGGATGCGGAAAGTCGACGCTCCTGAACGTGTTTGCGGGACTCGACAAACCCACGGAGGGAACCACCGAGGTCAACGGAAAAATCGCGTTGATGTTCCAAGAGGCCACGCTGTTGCCGTGGCTCACGGCGCGAGGGAACATCGAACTCGCACTGAAGTACGACGGAGTGCCACGGAAAAACCGAGATGCTCGGGTCGCGGAATTGCTCGAGATCGTTCGACTCGGCGAATGGGCCGACAAACGACCCCACGAACTATCCGGTGGAATGCGTCAGCGCGTCGCGCTCGCACGCTGCCTCGCTCAAGGCGCTGAAATCGTCTTGATGGACGAACCCCTCGGAGCGCTTGACGCGATGACGCGCGACCACCTTCATGACGAGATTGAAAGCATCGTCGCGGAACAGAAACTCACCGTCGTTTTCGTCACTCACAACATGCGCGAAGCGGTTCGCCTTGGCGATCGCGTCATCCTCATGGGAAGTCGCCCCGGCCGGGTCGTCTATGAACAATCGGTTCCACTGAAACGCCCCCGCGCCATGGACTCAAACGACATCGCGTCGCGTGCCGCCGAACTCACGAACCGCCTGAAGGCGGAACAGGGAATCCTGCAAGGAGCCGACTCATGAGCACCACGCGATTTAGGGTCCCGTCGTTCAGCCTTGGCGAGGCATGGGCGTGGACGTGGCCGAAACTTCTTGCGATTGCCCTCGTTCTCGGAGCATGGCAAGCCTTGTACCTGTCCGAATGGCGTCCCAGCTACGTCCTCCCCGGGCCAATCGAAACCTTCGCGGCCTTGTTTGACATGGTGGGTACCGAACGGTTCTGGCTTTCCACGCAAACGACGATGACCCGAGCCGGGTTCGGGTTCCTCCTCGCTCTGATTATCGGGAGTTTCGTGGGAATTGCCGTGGCTCGAATCAAGCCGCTACGGCTCGCGATCGGGAATGTCATCACCGGCCTTCAGGTGATGCCCTCCATCGCCTGGTTCCCCCTCGCAATCCTGGTCTTCGGGCTCAACGAACAAGCCATCTTGTTTGTCGTCGTGTTGGGCGCGGGTCCGTCGATTGCCAATGGCGTGATCGCCGGTATCGATCACGTGCCGCCGGCCTTCACCCGACTCGGGCGCGTCTTGGGCGCTGGGAACATCGGGCTGTATCGAGACATCGTCCTCCCCGCTGCGCTCCCGACCTACGTGGCCGGGCTCGTTCAAGGTTGGTCATTCGCGTGGCGCAGCCTTATGGCCGGTGAATTGCTCGTCATCATCGCGGAAACACCATCGCTCGGGACAACTCTCGACTTTGCCCGCCAAATGTCCAAGGCCCCCGAACTTATCGCCACGATGATTGTGATTTTGATTATCGGAATGCTCGTGGACACGATTTTTGGCACACTGTCAAGGAAAATCCGCCGCGATCGAGGTCTCGCGATTGACGACTAGGCGCAAGCCCCCGTCTCTCAACCCTCGGCAAGTAACAGAGACTGTAGGCTGGAGCGTATGAATTCGAAGAGCTCCAACGACGAAGATGCCGTCCTAGACGCCCTCGAAGCCGAAGCGATTTGGATGATTCGTGAGGCGGCGA
>JBIIBI010000166.1:0-2608 GCA_044239485.1 Microbacteriaceae bacterium
GTCGGGATTCCCGTTGACACGTTCGCCTGAACGTATTCCTTCATCGCGGCCACGAACTCGTCGTGAACCTTTGCGTGAACGAGCACGCGCGTTGCGGCGGTGCAGTCCTGGCCGGCGTTGAAGTAACCGGCAGTCGCGATGCCCTCAACCGCGCGAGCGATGTCGGCGTCATCAAAAACGATGACGGGAGCCTTACCGCCGAGCTCGAGGTGAACGCGCTTGACGTCGGCGGCCGCAGACTTCGCGACCTCCATGCCGGCGCGAACCGAACCGGTGATGGACACCATTTGTGGAATTTTGTGCGCGGTCATCGCAGCACCCGTGGTGCGGTCACCGACGACAACGTTCATGACGCCCTTGGGCAGAAACTCTTGTGCGACCTGCGCGAGAAGCAGCGTCGACTGCGGAGTCGTGTCCGATGGCTTGAGGACGGTCGTGTTACCCGCGGCGAGCGCCGGCGCAAACTTCCAGATCGCCATCATGAGCGGGTAGTTCCAGGGCGTGACCTGACCGATGACACCGATGGGCTCTCGGCGAATGACCGAGGTGTGGTCTTTCATGTACTCGGCCGAGGCGCGACCTTCCAGGTTGCGTGCTGCTCCTGCAAAGAAACGAATCTGGTCGACACCGACGGCGATTTCTTCGCTCAAGGTGAGGGCGATGGGCTTACCGGTGTCCTGGACTTCGGCGGCAGCGAATTCGTCAGCTTTGGCTTCCATCGCATCCGCGATCTGCCACAGCGCTTTCTGACGTTCGCTCGGAGTCGTCTCGCCCCATTCCTCGAACGCTGCAGCGGCCGCCTGGTAAGCCGAATCGACGTCCGCGTCGTTCGAGACAGGCGACTTCGCGTAGACGTTTCCGGTGACGGGGTCGACGAGGTCGATGGTGTCCTTGCCGCGCGAGTCGACGAGTTCACCGTTGATGAAGTTCTTCAATGTTTTAGTCATGGCTCCACAATAATCACTTCGCGCCGTAGTTTCCAGCACAAATTCTTCGAATTTCCTCAGTCTTTTTGGCGTTTCGCGACGAAATCACTTGATTTTTGTCTGTTTTACCGTCAGAATCAGTTCATGACCACTAACGCGCGTCCGTCGACACTCGATGATGTGTCGCGCGCGATCGTCGAACAGCTCCAGACGGACGGACGCAAATCGTATTCCGATATTGGTCGAGCCGTCGATTTATCCGAAGCGGCGGTCCGTCAACGGGTCCAGAAACTCATCGAGTCGGGCATCATGCAAATAGTTGCGATCACGGATCCGCTTCAGATGGGGTTCAATCGTCAAGCGATGATCGGTATTCGCACGACGGGTGACGCACGTGCCGTTGCCGACGAGCTCGCGACAATCGGAGCCGCCGAGTACGTCGTTCTGACCGCCGGTTCGTTTGACATCATGGTCGAAGTCGTCTGCAACGACGACGGCGACCTGCTTGACCTCCTCAACGGGACGATTCGAACCATACCGGGTGTGGTCGACACCGAAGTTTTCACCTATCTACAACTAAAGAAACAGCAGTACAACTGGGGAACGCTGTAGTTCCCACAACACATTGGAGTTGAAGGCAATGACATTACTATCCAGGAAACCTAAGGTCGCAAAACCCGCGGCAAAGAAGGTCGCCAAGGCCACAAAGCCCGCCGAGGGGAAGATCCTCTCTCAGCGGGAGGTCATGAAAGACCCGTTACAGAAGATGGCGAAAGACCACCTCTGGATGCACTTTGCCCGCCAGTCGGGGATGGAATCCGGCAAGGGCGTTCCGATCATCACCAAGGGTGAGGGACACCACATCTGGGATTCGAGCGGCAAGAAGTACATCGACGGTCTCTCGGGGCTCTTCGTTGTCAATGCCGGTCACGGCCGCAAGCGTTTGGCTCAGGCCGCCGCGAAGCAGGCGGAAGAACTCGCGTTCTTCCCGCTCTGGAGCTACGCGCACCCCTCGGCAATCGAACTGGCTGACCGCCTCGCGGACTACGCACCCGGCGACCTCAACCGTGTCTTTTATTCGACCGGTGGTGGCGAAGCAGTCGAGACAGCCTGGAAGTTGGCCAAGCAGTACTGGAAGCTTCAGGGCATGCCCATGAAGACCAAGGTCATCGCGCGCAACATCGCGTACCACGGCACCCCGCAGGGTGCGCTAGCAATTACGGGACTCCCCGGAATCAAGGCGGCGTTCGAGCCGCTCGTCCCCGGCGCATTCCACGTGCCGAACACGAACATTTATCGCGCGAAGGAACAGGGTTACCACGGACCCGAGACCGAAGAAGATTTCGGACTCTGGGCCGCCGACGAGATCGAACGCATGATTCAGATGGAAGGTCCCGACACGGTTGCGGCCGTCTTCCTCGAGCCGGTGCAGAACGCGGGCGGATGTTTCCCGCCCCAGGCCGGTTACTTCAAGCGCGTTCGCGAGATCTGCGACCAGTACGACGTCCTCATGGTGTCAGACGAGGTCATTTGTGCGTTCGGTCGTATCGGCGAAATGTTCGCCTGTAACGCCTATGGCTATGTCCCCGACATGATCACGTGTGCCAAGGCGATGACCTCGGGTTATTCACCCATCGGCGCAACGATCATCTCGGACCGCATCTACGAGCCCTTCAAGCACG
>JBIIBI010000167.1:0-2603 GCA_044239485.1 Microbacteriaceae bacterium
GTGTCGCTCGTCTATCCACTCGCGCGCGGAACGGGCCCGACGCTCTCGGTCCTCGGCGCGATCCTCATCCTGGGCGAACGCCCCTCGCTCGTCGCCCTCATCGGAGTCGCGGTCATCATCGCGGGTATCGGTGTCATCTCGACCGCCGGTTCGCGAACGGGAACGCGCGCTCCGCTCAGTTCGGTTCTCTACGGGCTCGGTGTCGGCGTCATGATCGCGTGTTTCACGGTGTGGGACGGCTGGGCCGTGGGAACTCTCGGTCTTCCACCCATCGGGTACTACTGGATGGCACTCGTGGTCCAGGCGATACTATTCACCCCGTTCGCGATTCGAGGCCGCAACAGCGTGTCGACGTTCCGGGCGAATCCCGCCATCATCACGGCCATCGGGCTGCTCGGACCGGCGTCGTACATGCTCGCTCTCACCGCCGTTCAATTGAGCTCGGTGTCGCTCGTTGCTGCCGCGCGCGAGTCGAGCGTCGTACTCGTCGCTCTGGGTGGTGCAATCTTTTTCGGCGAGAAACACGTCGTTCAACGAGTGATCGGGTCAGTCGTTGTTGTCACGGGAGTCGCCCTCCTCGCACTCGGCTGAGGATTAGACTGGCAACAACACAGGAGGAAACCGTGATTGCTGAAACCATCGCCGAAGTGTCCGACAAGATGTCGAAGGCCGTTGACGTCATCAAAGAGGATTTCCAGACCGTTCGAACCGGTCGCGCGAACCCTGCGTTGTTCCAGAAAATCATGGTCGACTACTACGGGACACCAACCCCGCTCGCGCAACTCGCGAGCCTTCAGAACCCCGAGGCGCGGTCGCTCGTCATTACTCCCTACGACAAAGCTGCACTCAAAGAAATCGAACGTGCAATTGTCAATTTCCCGAACCTGGGCGCAACGCCGACGAACGATGGCAACCTCATTCGTGTGACGATGCCTGAGATGACCGAGGAACGCCGCAAGGAGTACGTCAAGATCGTCAAGGCAAAAGCCGAGGACGGACGCGTGGCGATTCGAAACATTCGCCGCAAGGGCATCACCGACATTGAAGCGATGAAGTCAGACGTGGGTGAGGACGACATGGCGCGTGGTGAGAAGGAAATCGAAGCTCTGACGAAGCAGAACATCGATGCAATCGACGACGCGCTGAAAAAGAAGGAAACCGAACTCCTCGAGGTCTAATGGCTGATTTAGAAAACGCCATCCGGGACGCGGGGGCCGTCATCGAAGCCCGCACGGGTAGAAACCTCGTTGCTGCACTCCTGATCGGGAGTGCTCTCGGTGCTGTCTTCATTTGCAGCCTCATCTTTGACAAGCAATTCTTTATGGTGTTCCTCGCCGTGTTCATCGGATTCGGAACCTGGGAATTAGCGACCATTTCGCGCACCGACAATCGTCACGTTCCGCGAATTCCGATTCTTATCTCGGCCCTGGCCATGGTTCCCACGACGTACTATTTCGGCGCGCTCGGGCAGTTGTTGACTCTCGCTGCGGGAATCGGCTTCACGATCGTGTGGCACGCAATCCAGCGATGGCTGTCCAAGACGACGGTTACCGACCGCGACATGATCATGTCGGCGTTCACTCTGGCGTATGTCCCGTTCCTCGTGTCCTTCACGCTCATCATGACCGCCCGCGATGGGGGCGAATGGTGGACGCTGGGGGCGATGATCATCATCGCAAGTATCGACACCGGCGCTTACGCAACCGGGCTTCTGTTTGGTCGGCACCCGATGGCCCCCAAAATCAGTCCCAAAAAGACGTGGGAGGGATTCGCGGGGTCCATCGTCTTCGCCGTCATTGCGGGTTACATCATCGCGACACAGATGATTCACATCCCCTGGTGGTGGGGAATGTTGTTCGGCCTGATTTTGGTGGGAACCGCCACCACGGGTGACCTCATCGAATCGCTCATCAAACGCGAACTTGGCACGAAGGACGCGTCCCAACTTTTGCCCGGGCACGGCGGCTTCCTCGACCGCCTCGATTCGGTTCTGCCATCGATGTTCGTCGCGTCGGTTTTCGCGGCGTTCTTTTCCTAGGGCAGAATAGAGACGTGACCTTCCCCCTGATGAAAGCGCCCTCGAAGGGCTACGCCGTTGCCGCGGTTGACGAGTTCATTGCCCGCGCTCAAACGGGTGAATCGACGTTGTCCAGCAGCGACATTCGATCCGCAGCGTTTCCTGTCGTCAAGGGCGGATATTCAACCGTCGATGTCGATGCAGCCCTCGAGCGTCTCGAGGACACTGTCGCTGACCACGAGCACCGCGACCTCATCGCCCGCATCGGTGCCGATGGGGCAACCGCCCAGGCCCGCGCCCTCGCACAGGAGATTCTGAACCGAGTCGCCCGCGAGCCGCGCCGACGTTTCCGCGCGGCACCGTTGTTCACCTACGGCTACAACCGAACCGACGTCGACGCGTTTACCGATCGAGTTCGCGCGTTCTACAACAACGGCGGCGTGCTGTCGAGAGCCGACGTTCGTGGCGTAACATTCCGCCCTCAGCTCGGCGGATACAACGAGGGCCAGGTCGACATGTTGCTCGCCGAACTCGTTCGGGTCATGCTCGCGGCGAGGTAGTGTCGATTCGGTTGACTTCCGAGTCC